>DATGXP010000124.1:0-3977 GCA_035298845.1 Chitinophagales bacterium | reverse complement strand
TTTTAATAGGTCGTAATTACCGTAGATGTAGGTGGATAGCTGATATTTGCCACTGGCTGTAAATAGGGTGAGGGTACGGTTAAGCTTTGTCTTATTTACATGCTCTATCTCTGCCCATCCAATAATTGTGTTTAGCGGTATCGTCCTTTTGCGATAACCCAGTATAGATTTAATGATGAGTGTATCGCCATCGATATACAGCGTGTCGAAGCGTAGAATTATGGCTAAGCATGTAAACCCAAAAACAGCGAGAATAATGGAACCTATACCCTCTGTTAGTTGCCAATAAGGTGGTGCTATGCTAATCAGGAAAGCATGGTAGGCAAGAAACAGGCAAAACCCACCACCCAGCAGCATAAGGCACAGGTAGCTAAAATAGGAGTTGAATGACTTTATAGTGGGGCGCGGCATTTGGCATTAAATAATACAAAAGCCAAAGTAGTATAATTTACAGTGTGCTTAATGTTGGCAAACATACGTCAGCACGTGGTCCTCGAAAAACTGGTAGTGTACGGTTAGATTTTCAAGCGGTGTTTCAATGCCCACTATAGATGCATTTAACTCGCCTGCAAGCTGTAAGTGGAACGGTTGAATAAGTAGTTGTGTAGTAAAGGTAATTTCGCCTTTGCCATATAATTTATACAGGGCCTCCTTGGCACTCCAGTATAGTATTAGTTTTTCAAGCTTCTCATCCGGGTTTATAGCTTCTATCTCATCATCGCGCAGAAACTTGTGGGCTATGCGTTCAACTTTTGGGTTTACCATTTCAAGGTCGATACCTACCGGATTTTTGGGGCTGAGCATAGCAGCGGCGTAGACAGGTGTGTGTGATAGTGATATGTGTTGGGTACCGGTTTTTAAAACTGGTTTACCGGCTTCATCTTTTTCTATATCGGTGGGCGTGCCCAGCATAGTGTTTACCAGGTGCCGGCTGGCAAACCACTGCAACTTTTTATTCTCGTTTTTAATATCGGGATGTTCAGCAAAATGCGGCTCGAAGTAAGCGCTGTCTTCTTCAATACGCCAAAGGGCGATATTAAAATCAAGGGCATCTATTTGT
This sequence comes from Chitinophagales bacterium, assembly GCA_035298845.1. GTDB lineage: Bacteria > Bacteroidota > Bacteroidia > Chitinophagales > LD1 > Bog-950. The sequence continues at coordinate 2,917 of DATGXP010000124.1, read as the reverse complement.
TTGTAGAGAGGCATTAGCCTTCCAAATTCAGTGTAAAGGTAAACGTGCGCGAATACATGCGCTCGATAGTGCGTGAATAGATAAGCCCTGGTGTTGGCGAGTGCAGGTTGATAAAACCGTGGCTTACTTTCAACTCGGGCGATAGAATGAAATACGGGAAGTAAATCATAAACCCGATTCCGTACTCGGCTGCCGCATCGTTTTTGCCCAGTTTAATAATGTCATCGGCTTTACGGGCCTTCACATTACTGGCAAGGTCGAAATCATAGCGTAGGCCTGCAATTACATATATGCGGAAATCTTTAATGGGGTCCGACTTAAAGCGCAGTTGCAAAGGAAAGTCGAGGTAAATAGATGAGATGGTCTTTTTTATAATAGTGTGGTCCAGGTCTTCGTATTCAATACCTTTATCTGAGAAAGAAAGGGTAGGTATAAAACGCAAATCGAAATAGCGGTGAAACTGGTAGTTGCAGATAATACCCAGGTTAAAGCCGGGGCCAAACTTTGGTTTAAAATAGCGTATAGAATCGTTGATGGGTTGTTGCTTGGTATGTATCAGTTTAAAGTCGCCTACGTTTACCCCCAGCGCTATGCCAAAGTAAATATCCTTACGCCCGAGCTCGTGCACGTTAAACTGCGCTCTTAAGCCGGTGCCCAGTACCATTAAAAAAATGAAGAATTTTACTTTTTTCATTTAAGTCTTTCTGTATTTGTTGCTGACTGCCAATTGCTGACTGCCGACTATCACTTCTCCATTGTATAAAACGCACATGCCCCAAACGTTAGCGGCTCCCATTTCACATTCTTAAAGCCAATGTTCTCTAAAATTTTCACGAACTCCAAACCTTCGGGAAAAACCTTAACACTTTCAGGCAAATAACTGTATGCCCGGGCATCTTTAGAAAACAGCCTGCCAATAAGCGGAACTATTTTACCGAAGTATAAACTGAAAAGTGCCCGGTTTATTGCGTTCTTAGGCATGCTGGCCTCCAATATGGCTACTTTACCACCCGGTTTCAACACACGGTGCATCTCTGCCAGGCCTACGGTAAGGTGCTCAAAGTTGCGCACCCCAAAGCCCACGGTAATAGCATCAAAACTGTTACTCTCAAAAGGCATTTTTTCCGAATCGCCTTTTACAAACTCCACTACATCGGCTACGTTAAGCTTCTGCGCTTTTTCGCGGCCATATTTCATCATGCCTTCGCTGATATCAAAGCCGGTTACCTTTTGTGGCTTAAGCACCAGTGCCTCAAAGGCAAAATCGCCGGTGCCGCTGGCTACATCCAGTATGGTTTTGGGCTGAATGGTACCTATATATTTTACCGCCTTTTTGCGCCAGGTAATGTCTATGCCTAAAGAAAGTAAGTGATTCAGAAAATCGTAGCGGTGGGCAATGTTGTCAAACATTTCTTCTACCTGCTCTTTTTTACTGCGCTCGTCGTTATAAGGTGTTACCGTTTGGCCCATTGGCCGCAAATATAGTTAAGAATGCGGAATGCGGATTTGGTATTGATTATATAGTAGTCTATTGATTTTACTTCCAACTTCGCACTTCTAACTTCTAACTTCGTATTATTGCCCTATGTTAATTAAATACGCAGAATACACTGCAAGTTATGTGGCGGTTGAAAAATGCCCTAAGCCCGAGGTGCCGGAGTTTGCCTTTATTGGCCGCTCTAACGTGGGCAAAAGCTCGCTCATAAACTACCTTACCGGCCGTAAAAAACTAAGCAAGGTAAGTAATACACCCGGCAAAACCCAAACCATCAACTATTTTGATATTAACCATAACATCAATTTTGTCGATTTGCCCGGCTACAGTTTTGCCCGCGTAAGTAAAGAGCTGCGCGATAAATGGGATAACATGATACGCAACTACATATTGCACCGTGAGCAGCTGATGTATGTATGCCAGTTGATAGATGCCCGTATCCCCCCCCAAAAGGTAGATTTGAATTTTATAGGCTGGATGGGCAAAAACCATGTGCCATTGGTAGTTATTTTTACCAAAGCCGATAAGCATGGAGCCGAGGTAAGCAGTAACATTGCAGCTTTTAAGAATGAGCTGTTAAAGGAGTGGGACGAACTACCTATTATGTTTGTGACCTCATCGGAGAAAAAAAGCGGTGGAGATAAGGTTCTGGCTTTTATAGAAGAAGCCACAAAAACCTATTATGCCGAGAAAAAACGCTCACAATCAGAGGATTAAGAAGATATTTTTATTTTAAAAACAAAAAGCTATATTTGCCGTCCCAAAAAATAAGAACATGAAGAAAGATATTCACCCGGCAAGCTACAGAACAGTTGTATTCAAAGATATTTCTTTGGACAAAGCATGGTTAGGTAAAAGCACCGCCAACACTAAAGAAACTACTAAATGGGAAGACGGAAACGAATACCCATTGGTGAAACTGGAAATTTCGAGCGAAAGCCACCCTTTCTTTACCGGTAAAATGAAGCTGGTAGACACTGCAGGCCGTATCGATAAATTCAAAAAACGTTACAGCAAAAAAGCTGAAGAAAAAACAGAAGAGAAAACTGCTGAGTAATTCCGGTAAGTTATACTATAGAGAGAGTGCCTCCGCCATGCGGGGGCATTTTTTGTTTACGGCTGTTTATTCCCCTCCTTCGCTGCTACCGCAGCGGTATTTAAGGAGGGGTGGTTCGCCGAAGGCGAAACGGGGTGGTGAAAGTTGCCGTTCAACAATTCATTTACCTATAATCATCTTTTTCTTCATTCCAATAATCCTTTAGATTAGCCGCATGAACTTAGTATTGTTCGATTGCCATAAAATACGCACCAACCTGCTGCCCCTGACCTTTACCCGGCCGGTGGCTGATATTCGCTTAGGTATATTAACTATCCGCGAGAAGTGGGAGAAGCTGATGGACCGCAAATCGTATTCGCTTACCG
>DATGXP010000123.1:0-3559 GCA_035298845.1 Chitinophagales bacterium | reverse complement strand
CCATCGCCAAAGTCCCAATGGTATACGGCATTGTTGAAGTTAACAGAATCTATCCAGGCCGAAAAGGTGGCGTTACCGGCATGGGCATTTACATACGGAAATACATAGCATTGCGCTTGTGTATAGCCAATTGATACCAGCAGTATGGTAGCCAACAGATAGCTTTTTAGTGTTTTCATAGTTTATATTTTACTGAGTTATTGTTTGATGGCTCAAAAATACCCCGGCGCTTACGGTGCGGCAAACGTATATTTCGAAATTCTTACCCGTATAAAGACCCCGAACGGAGCATATCCTCAGAAGAAAATTATACAGCTGCCGGTTATTTTATTACCCGCCAAAAGGCAATTGAGCAACAGGTTAATGTTTGGTTAAACCATTAACAGCAAGCAACATCTGCTTATCTTTGAGGTAAAATAAATGAATATGAGTACCAGCCTGTTAGTTCTTTTTATATGCCTGCTATGCAGCGGTGCCTTTGGCCAGGGAAGCAAATACGAACTGCCCGAAAGGCAAACACCCACCTATACTAAAACTAAGGCAGCCGCAGCTACCAGCATTACCGACCTTTCGAATTTAATATGGGCCAGTATGGAAATGCCTGCCGATGAGCGGTACTTTTTGCAGCAGCGCCGTATAAATGAGTACCCCCAGCCGCCTAAATATGTGTACCCCGAAAAGCGCTATGCCGAAGTGCTGGATTATGTATCGGTAGAAATATCGGCTATGCAAAACGGCAAACCGGTAGTAGCCAAAAGCAATAGCGATAAACTGACAACCGAGCAGAAGAACCTGCTGAGCGGCGCAGCCATGGGCAGCGATGTAACGGTAAAAATAAAGTATGCGTATAAAGACCAGAAAGAGGATGGCTTTGGCCGTCGCGATAAAACAGTAGAGGGTAAGAGCACCCTTACACTGGTGCCCGATAAGGAGGCGGAGTTTCCCGGTGGTTTTAAACAGCTATCAGATTACTTTATAGCTAATGTGATAAACAAGATAAATGATAAAAAGGCAGTAGAGAAGTTTCAGTTTGCGGCGGTAAAGTTTACGATAAATGAAACCGGGCAGGTAACCGACGCCAAAATAACCCGCTACAGCAGCGATGCACAAGTAAACGCGCTGATAATAGATGCCCTGAGCAAAATGCCTGCCTGGAAGCCAGCCGAAAACGGCAAGGGCGAAAAGGTGAAGCAGGAGTTTAGTATTCCGTTTAATGCGGGATGCTGATGAACCGGGAAGTGCGAAGGAGGAAATACGAAGTGAATACAGAAAGAATACACTGAGAAGGGGGACATAAAACGCAACGTTTATGTCCCCTTCTGATTATGGGGCAACCATATTGCCATAACTGCCTGACTCAAAATTTTATTTAAGCGGGAGGTTATTATTTTCATTACTTATTAAACGTAAGTGTATGAAACCCTCCTTGTTTACATTACTGCTCCTATTAGCAGGTATCTGTTTGTTTGCACAAAACAATGTAGGTATAGGCATAGCCACCCCCGATGCCAGTGCTGTGCTGGAGTTAAGCTCTACACAAAAGGGATTTTTGGTACCGCGGGTAACCAGCGTGCAGCGCACGGCTATAGCAGCCCCTGCCAATGCCCTGCTGGTGTTTGATACCGATAGCGGTTGCTTTTTTTATTACAGCACACAGTGGGTTTCGCTGTGCCAGTTAAGCGGACCACAGGGGCCTACGGGCGTGGCAGGGCAAAACGGCAATACAGGGCCAACCGGTGATACGGGCCCGCAAGGTAATACCGGTGCTACCGGTGCCACGGGCGCAGCAGGTAATACAGGTGCTACCGGAAACACAGGGCCAAGTGGGAATACAGGACCAACCGGTGATACGGGTGCCCAAGGTATACAAGGGCTGCAAGGCAATGCAGGGCCGCAGGGTATACAAGGCATAACCGGACCTACGGGCCCACTGGGTGCGGCTGGTGGCGACCTAAGCGGCACCTACCCCAACCCTACTGTAAGTGGTTTACAAAATAACCCGGTAAGCGCTACTGCACCGGTGGCTAATGATATACTAACCTGGAACGGCAGCGCCTGGGCACCGGCTAATGGCTTGTTTTGGAAGGTGACAGGTAACAGCGGCACTAACCCCGGTGCCAATTTTGCAGGCACTACCGATGCGCAGGATTTTGCCCTGCGCGCTAACAATACCGAAGGGCTGCGCGTGAATACCAGCGGCAATGTGCGCGTAGGCAACAGCACCTACCCTACACAGTGCGGCGGCACTACTACGGCCGAAGCTGCCAATGTAAAGTTTAGTGTGATAGGAGGTTTTTCATCGTTTGGCAATTACAATAACGACCCGGTAGTTAACAATGCCCCGCCGCCTACCACCTGGACGGGTGGCGTAGGCTCGTTAAGCATAGGTATGAACCGCAATGCCGGCAGCAGCAATGTAGATTTTTGGAATAACAGCGACCCCAACAACGGCGCTGCAGCGCTGGGCAATAACAACCGTGGGTTTAACTTCCGCAATTTTCAGAGCAGCGGCGGCTGCCTGGAAAACCTGCTGATGTCGCTGGATGGCGATGGCAACCTTACACTGGCAAGATATACCGGCGGCGGCGGGCGCGCTAATGCATACGCATTTAATAACATATCTGACCAGCGCATAAAACAAAACATTACCAAATTGCAGGAACCGGTTCTACAAAAAATAATGCTGCTAAACCCTGTTACTTATAATTTTAGCAAAATAGATTACGACCCGCACCAAAAGCTGGTGATACAGCCAGAGGGATACACCGAGCAGGAAACAGGCTTTTTGGCGCAGGAGGTATACCGGGTGTTTCCGCAAGTGGTAAGCAAACCTGCCGATGAAAGCAAGGAGCTGTGGGCTATTGATTACAGCAAATTGACCGTGCTGCTTACCAAAGGTATGCAGGAGCAACAGGTACAGCTGGAAGAGCAGAAGAAAGAAATTGAACTGCTAAAACAGGCCCTGCACAACTTGCAAAACAATAAGTAGAAACAAAAGCCGGCGGAATGGCTGCCCTTTATTTAAAGGATTTTTTAAAATGCTGTTTTCATTATATTCACTTGCTCAAAAATCTGAAACAGGCACATGAAAAAAATTTACCCGCTACTACTAGCCGCTTTTTTACTTACGTGTATTGAAAAAACAATAGCCCAAAATAATGTGGGCATAGGTACACCTAACCCCGACCCAAATGCATTATTGCACCTGCAATCGAACAGCAAAGGGCTACTGATACCCAAGCTGGATGCCGGTGAGCGCACAGCGCTGGGCGCCTCGCTGAACGTGAGCAACCAGGGCTTATTGGTGTTTGGGCCCGATACCAACCAGTTTTGGTATTGGGATGGCACGCAGTGGGTGCCTTTTCCGCTGCCACCGGTACCCGGCCCTACAGGGCCTACAGGTGCGCAAGGTATAGCTGGCCCATCGGGCCCTACCGGCGATACCGGCCCACAGGGGCCGCAAGGCATACAGGGTATAGCTGGTCCATCGGGGCCCACCGGCGATACCGGCCCGCAAGGGCCACAAGGCATACAGGGTATTCAGGGCATACAAGGCCTG
>DATGXP010000122.1:0-2393 GCA_035298845.1 Chitinophagales bacterium | reverse complement strand
GTTTGCCGATAGCGTGGGGGCGCAGATTTTCAGCACATCGCTTGGGTATACTACCTTTGATGGGGGCCTGGGCGACCATAGCTATGCGGATATGGATGGCAAAACTACTGTGATTACCCAAGCTGCAAATAAGGCTTTTAGTAAGGGAATACTGGTGATAAACTCGGCGGGTAATGAGGGCGAAAAGCAATGGCGCTATATATCGGCGCCGGCCGATGGTGATAGTGTAATGGCTATAGGGGCTGTAGATTCGCCCAGGGTGATAGCGGGCTTTAGCAGCCGTGGGCCAACCTCTGCCGGAAGGATAAAACCGGATGTATGTGCACAGGGGGCTGGTGTGAAAATACTGGGTGGCGACGGAAGACCGGCAACAAGCGGAGGCACATCGTTCAGCTGCCCGATAACGGCGGGATGTGCAGCGAGCCTTTGGAGTGCGTTTCCTGACAAATCTGCCCGCGAGATAAGGGATGCAATAATGATAAGTGCGGATAGATTCTGGACACCGGATAATAACTATGGGTATGGTATACCGAATTTTTATAACGCCTACCTGTTTTTGAAAACCGATTATAACGGCGGTATATTACGTGTAAACGACAAAATGGTGGTGTACCCTAATCCCATCGAAAGCGAGTTGAATGTTTCGCTGTTTCAGGAAGAGGAGGGCGAACATACTCTGGAGTTGTTTAACCTGCTGGGGCAGAAGGTGTATACCAATAGGTTTTATGTGCGTAACAAGACTTTTGAGATGATTAAAATGAATGTGGGGGATTTGGCAGTAGGAGAATATGTGCTGCGCATAGATGGAAAGAAACAGGATGCAAGAAGATTGGTTAAGCTGAAATGATCACAAGTGGGAAGTCCGAAGTTGGAAGTCGGAAGTGGAAAGAATACAAAAAATAAAGTCCGCAGTCCACAGTCGGCAAAAAAGGCAATAATTCAGAAGACAAAAAATCAATACACTGACTCGCGATGGGTTTCGGGAGCGGGTTGAGTGATAACTGGGGTAGCGGTGGCCTCTGCGGTTTGTTTGGCTACTGCAAGTTCAATTCCTTTTTGCGCAAACACCCTATAGCTTACATAGGCGAAAAACGGTGCAGCTACTACATCGGCGGTGTAATGCACTTGCTGCCATACGAGCATAATGGCTGTGATGATTACACATACAATCATAAAATACCGGAGCGGGTTATAGCGCACGCAGTAAATAAAAATACAGACATCTGCCACGTGGCCCGAGAAGAAGAGGTCGTTCATAATCTCGTTATTGTTGCCTACAATCCAGTTTAGCACAGGGTCGTTGAGCACAATCATGGTTTTGGGTGGAGATAAAGGCACCAGGTAGATAAACGAAAAGCGCAGTATAAATACCACGAGGAAAGCACGAGCGGCGTAGTAAAACTCGCGCGGGCGGGGGATGATGTAAATGATATAGGCCAGTATGCAGGTATAGGTTAAAATAAAAATGTGCAACGAAAGGTCCACGGGTGTGAACAGCTGCTGAATAGGATCGGAAAGAATAACCCCTTCGCGGAAGCGGTTAAGCACCAACAGGTTGGTGAAATACATATACAGCGCATAGCACACCACCAGGTTTATTACAAACCTGACAGCAAAGTACCGGTCTTCGAGGGCGTTCCACCAGTTCCTTTTAAATAATTGTACCCACTGCATCATGACACTAATAAATTAAATTTCTACTTCTTTTTGGTAAGCTACCCGGTGGAAAACATCGGCACTGGGGCGCTTAATGCGGTTTTTAGTCTCTGGTTCAGTTTCATACAGCCCAAAACAAAAGGTTGGCCCCAGGTCCCATTCAAAGTTATCGAAAGTGCTCCAAAAGTAATAGCCACGTACGTCCATGCCTTCGTTAATACACTCGTGTACCAGCTTCAGGTAATCCTGTATAGCTTTTACGCGTACCCGGTCATCTTTGGTACATACGCCGCTTTCGGTAATGATAATTGGCAACTTATATTGTTTCCAATAGCGTTGCATAAACAGCTTCAGGCCCTGTGGGTAATATTCCCACATATCATCGTGTGGCTTATTGTACTTTATAATCTTTTCGGGTGTTTCCAGATAAGTGATAGGCAAAGGGTCGTGCGACATTTTTGCGTAATAGCTAAGGCCGAAAAAATCGAGCTTGCTGGTAAATGGTTTAAGGCAACGCTCCATAAACCACCAGTCGGAGATTTTGGCGGGCAGTATGCCCAATACATTCTCGGCAGTAAAGTAAACCGTATTGTGGCTAATGCCTATTGGCTGGTTGGGCAGCTTTAGTTTGATGTAATCGTACACAATATCGTGTGCACGGCCCATGTTGCGAATGACGCGCGAGGCCAGTATAAGGTTATGCTTGTACGGCGGAAAATTGCCCATTCCCCAGCCGC
>DATGXP010000121.1:0-2476 GCA_035298845.1 Chitinophagales bacterium | reverse complement strand
TCACCCCAGCGGTCAAATATCATTACCTCAAAAGTTTTTATACCCGCCAGGTTGCCATGCATAGATAGCACATCATTATTGCCATCTCCATTAGGCGAAAATGCGTTGGGTGTAAATATGGTATGGTCTGTAATTACATCTACCGATACCGTATCCTGTGCCTCGCATCCGTTGGTATCAATACCAATTACGGTATATAGCGTAGACTGGCCGGGTTGAACAGTTACATCTGAACAGGTAGTGCACGGCATACCAAAAGTAGGAGTCCAGTTATAGGTGGTTTGATCTGAACCGGTACTGGTTACCTGCAGGTCAATGGTTTCGCCAAGTTTGATAGTGCCGCCACCGGTAGCATCTACACTAAATGTATTGTGGTTAACTATTACAAAAGTTGTATCTACCGGACAATTGTTAGCATCGCGCACTACCACGCTGTAGGTGCCGGGATAAACGTTTATTAAGTCTTCGGTGGTGGCACCGGTGTTCCATAAGTAGGTGAACGGGCCGGTTCCGGTATTTACCGTTAAGTCTATAACGCCCTTGGGGCTGTAGCAGGCTAATTCGTTAGCCGCTGCGCTTACACTTAACTGTGGTAAAGTATTTATAAATGCACTTGCGGTTTGGCTGCAACCGTTGGCATCTGTAACGGTAAAAGTGTAGGTGCCTGCTGTAACATTGGTAAGGTCTTCGGTGCTAAAATTGTTGCTCCAGTGGTATTGGTAAGGCTGTGTACCTCCGTTTACGGTAGTATTTACGCTACCGGTAGCAGCACCTGCACAGGCTACATTGGCAGGTGTAAGACCAACACCCAATAATGCAGGCTCTGTAATAATTACTGATGGCAGGCCGGCTATACAACCATGTGCATCGGTAACCAATAGTGAGTATGTGCCGGCGGCTAGGTTGGTAAGGTTAGCGGTAGTAGCGCTATTGTTCCAGTGATATACATAAGGTGCAAGTCCACCACTTACCTGTGTGGTAATGCCGGCATCGTTTAGTGCGTTACAGGTAATATTTGTGTGGCTCTCGCTTACAGTAAGCGGGCTTATGACTTCCAGGACTACACTATCGGTGGCAGGGCAAGCATTACCATCGGTTATTAATACAGCGTAACTGCCTATGGGTAAATTACTAAGATCTTCGGTGTTTGCACCGGTGCTCCAAAGGTAACGTACAGGCTGCACACCACCTGTCACACTTAGGTCAATGGCACCATTGCTAGCTTCCGGGCAAAGCGGGTCGCTTTTCGAAATTACTACAGTAATTGGAGCGGGCTGGTTAATAGTTGATGTAACAGTAGCCGTGCAGTAATTAGCATCGGTAACGGTTAACGTATATACTCCGGCACCAACAGCTGGTTTATCTTCTGTATTGCTGTTGCCAGTGTTCCAGTTATAGTGATATGGCTGCACACCGCCACTTATGGTATTGTTTATATTTCCGTTTTGCTGCCCATAACATTGCACATCGGTTTTGGTAGTGGTGATGTTAAGAGGGGCTGGTTGAGCAATAGTTGCATTCTTTACCAATTGGCAGGTGTGAGCATCGGTAATCGTTACAGAGTAATTGCCCGCACGCAGGTTGGTAATATTACGCGTGGTAGCGCCGGTGTTCCATAAGAATGAATAGTTGATAGTGCCACCGCTTACAAACACACTGATAGAGCCGGTTTCGGCACCGTTGCAAAGCACATCAGTAATAGCCGTGGTAGCCGCTAAAGCAGAGGGCTGTGCCAGCGTGGCAGATGAAGATGCCGTGCAATTGTTACCATCGGTTACTGTAACCACGTATGCTCCTGCCGATAGCCCGGTACGGCCGGGTGTATTAATGCCATTGCCCCAATTGTAAGTGTAGGGCGATGTACCGCCTGCTGCTGTTACGCTAAGGGTACCATTGGTGCCACCTGCGCATGAAATATCTGAAGAGGATGCGATGGCCACACTCAATGCCGATGCCGGCTGCGTAATTGTAGCAGCTGTAGTTACCGAACATAAGTTAGCATCGGTAACCGTTACATTGTATGTGCCTGCAGTTAAGCCGGTGCGGTTTTGCGATACAACACCACCGCCCCAGTTGTAGCTATAAGCAGTAGTGCCACCGGTAGGGGTTATAGTAATTGCACCGGTATTGCTGCCATAACATGCTACATTAGTTACAGATGAAACAGCAACGTTTAAAGCTGATGCAGGCTGTGTAATGCTGGCAGATGCCGAAGCCGAACAAGAGTTAATATCAGTTACTGTAACTGCATAATTGCCAGCTGACAAACCGGTACGATTGGGAGTGGTTACATTGCCACCCCAGTTATAAATATAAGCCGGGTTACCACCGGTAGTAGTGGTACTAATGGCGCCATTGCTGCCACCATAGCAGGCCACATTGGTAGCAGAGGCTATGGCAATACTTAAAGTACCTGGCTGGGTTAAAGTAACTGTTTGTATGGCCGTGCAGCTGTTAGCATCGGTAACGGGAACAG
>DATGXP010000120.1:0-20133 GCA_035298845.1 Chitinophagales bacterium | reverse complement strand
GTTATGTCGCTGCTGCTTATTAAAGGTACCCGCGAATCAGCATTTGTAAATAATATAATTGTGGCCTTAAAGGTTACCGTGGTTATTGTGTTTATCGGCCTGGGCTGGGCTTATATCAATACAGCTAACTATACACCTTATATACCTGAAAACACCGGCAACTTTGGCGAGTATGGCTGGAGTGGTATTATCCGCGCAGCGGGTATCATCTTCTTCGCTTACATTGGTTTCGATGCCGTGAGCACCGCCGCACAGGAGGCTAAAAACCCTTCTAAAGGTATGCCTATAGGTATTCTGGTTTCGCTGGCTATTTGCACCGTGCTGTATATATTATTTGCACACGTTATGACCGGCCTTGCCCACTATACCGAGTTTCAGGGCCAGGATGGTATTGCACCGGTGGCCGTAGCAATTCGCCACACACCTTATATCTGGTTACAGCAGGCGGTTATTATCGCCATACTTGCCGGTTACTCATCGGTTATTATGGTTATGCTTATGGGCCAGTCGCGCGTGTTCTTTAGCATGAGCAAAGACGGTTTACTGCCAAAGGTTTTCTCCGAGGTGCATTCTTCTTACAAAACACCTTACAAGTCAAACCTTCTTTTTATGTTGTTTGTTAGCTTGTTTGCAGCTTTTGTTCCTGCCCGCGTGGTAGGCGAAATGACAAGTATAGGAACCCTTTTGGCCTTCATCATTGTATGTGCCGGTGTACTTTACATGCGCTACAAAATGCCCGATGCACCACGTGTATTCAAAACACCTTTTGTACCTGTCGTGCCTATACTTGGTATTGTAGTGTGCTTTGGTATGATGGCGTTTTTGCCCGGCGATACCTGGCTGCGTCTTATTATATGGATGGCCCTTGGCCTTGCTATCTACTTTTTGTACAGCCGCAAGCGTAGCAAGTTGAAAGATTCTCAAAACTAAATGCTGATATAAAAATCCCTCCCCCAACCGGGGAGGGATTTTTTATTTCTAATCATCAACTAACCCAATAACCCGATGGCAGAAAAAAAATCCCTTAACCTGCTCGATGCTACTTTAATTGTTTCCGGTTCTATGATAGGCTCCGGTATCTTTATCGTTAGTGCCGATATAAGCCGCCAGACTGGTGGTGCGGGCTGGTTATTATTATCATGGATTATATCGGGCATCATCACCCTGTTTGCAGCCCTTAGCTATGGCGAGTTGGCAGGTATGTTTCCACACGCCGGTGGCCAGTACGTATATCTCAAAAAAGCATACAACCCCTTAATTGGTTTCTTATATGGCTGGACAATCTTCCTGGTAGTTCAGTGCGGCACCATTGCAGCGGTAGCAGTAGCCTTTGCAAAATTCACCGGAGTGCTCGTTCCTTCGCTTAGCGAAAACAACATACTCTTAGAGGTCGGCAAATTCAAAATATCGGCGGCCCAACTGCTCGGAATCTTCTCCATTTTTATTCTAACCCTTATCAATAGCCAGGGTATCAACTACGGTAAAATAGTAGTACGCATTTTTACTTCTGCCAAGCTCATAGCGCTGTTTGGCATTATCGTATTAGGCCTGTTAGTGTATGGCTCTGCCCAAACATTCAGCCTTAACTGGGCCGATGCTTTTAATACTACTCATTGGGATAAAGACAGCGCCGGCAACTGGGTGCAAAGCAACCTTTCATCTATCGCGCTGCTTTCCGCTATTGGCGTAGGCATGGTAGGCTCGCTATTCAGCAGCGATGCATGGAACAACGTTACCTTTATATCGGGGGATATCGAAAATCCTAAACGCAATATCCCCCTAAGTCTTGCGGCCGGAACATTTATAGTTGTATCACTTTACCTACTGGTAAACATAGCTTACCTGTTTTTGCTACCGCTTACTGGCGACCCTAACGGCACAGATGCTATAGCACGCGGTATTCAGTTTGCACAGCAAGACCGTGTAGCCACGGCAGCCACAAGTGTCATGTTTGGCAGCAGTGCCGTAGTAATAATGGCGGTGCTTATCATGATTTCCACCTTTGGTTGTAACAACGGTATCATACTTTCCAGCGTTCGCGTTTATCAGGCCATGGCTAAAGATGGTTTGTTCTTTGAGAAGATGAAGCACAACAACAAAAACGGTGTGCCCGGTTTCGCTTTGTGGATTCAGTTTATATGGTCCGCAGCACTTTGCCTTAGCGGCAAATACGGTGACCTGCTCGACTATGTTATGTTCTCCGTTATGCTGTTCTACATTCTTACCATTGCCGGCATCTTCATCCTCCGTAAAAAAATGCCTGATGAAGAACGCCCTTACAAAGCATTTGGCTATCCGGTTGTTCCTGCCATTTATATTCTTCTTGCTGTAGCTTTTTGCGTTAACCTTCTTATTGTAAAATTCTCAGCCTGCTGGCCGGGATTGTTTATTGTGGGGATTGGGGTGCCGGTATATTTTTACTGGAAGCGGAAAGGAGTCAACAGTCCGCAGTCCACAGTCGGCAAATAATACAATAGAATACAAAATGGGGAAAGTAAAAGACTTAACGGTTTACAAAAAAGCTTTTTCGCAGGCGATGGAGATATTTGAGACAACTAAATCTTTCCCCAAAGAAGAAAGATACTCTTTAACAGACCAGATAAGAAGGTCATCGCGTTCTGTTTGCGTTAATCTATCAGAAGGATATAGGAAAAGAATTTATCCTGCTCATTTCATTGCTAAATGTTCAGATGCTGATATGGAGAATAGCGAAACAGCTAGTTGGCTTGAGTTTGCTTATGCCTGTAAATATATTACCGAGGTGGATTTTAATAGATTGTATTTGCAAACGGAAGAAATAGGCAAGTTGCTTAACCATATGATTAATAATCCCGAAAAATATAAATAGATCCTTTTTGATTTTTGTATTTAATTGAATTTAAAATTGCATTTCTTGCAGACTGAGGACTGTAGACTATTCACTATGACCTTACACGACAAACTAAACACCACCATCCGCACTGTCCCCGACTTCCCCAAGCCCGGAATTCAGTTCAAAGACATAACTCCAATTTTCCTCGATGCTAAACTATGCGACGAAATAGCCGAAGGCATTATCAATAGCTTTTTGCATAATCATGGTAAGGTAGATGCTATTTGTGCTATCGAGAGCCGGGGCTTCTTTATTGGTATTCTTATAGCTCAAAAACTCAACATCCCTTTATTTCCGGTGCGCAAAAAAGGTAAACTGCCTGCTGCTACCAAAGCCTATACTTACGATTTAGAGTACGGCACGGCCACCCTAGAAATACACACTGGTGTAGTAAAACCCGAATGGCATGTAATGATACACGACGACCTGCTGGCCACCGGTGGCACAGCCATGGCAGCCGCCGAGCTTGTTAAAATGGAAGGCGGACATGTATCCGGCTTCTCCTTCATCGCCGAACTCGACTTTCTCAACGGCCGCGATAAAATAACCCCTTACTCATCCAACATCGTATCGTCCATCCATTTTTAGAGTAGCCCGCAGATTTGGAGAGTGTTGGAACGGCCTTGTGAATTTTGGCGGTAGAATCCATTATTCATTTAGAAATAAATGTGTTAAATGGATTCACGAACTCCATAAATAATAAACAAGGGTGAGTAAACTCAAGCTGTAAACCGTTAAGAACTGCGTGCTGTCCGAAGTGGCGCGGCGCTGATTTTGTTTGCAGGGTTACACTTTCATCGCGCCACAAGTTCACGCAGTTTAGGTTTACAGCTTGAGTTTTAGCCAAAAGTCACACAGCCTTGAATTTTCTTTGTTACTTTCTTTGGTTCAAGCCAAAGAAAGTAAAAGTTAAAGTGTATCGATTGCCTTTTGGTAAGCGGCTACGGAAACCCTGCTTGACTCACCCAAATTTTCCTATATTCGCACCCTCATTTTGCTCACAACAAACAGAATAAAAACAACAGCTATATGGGCGCATCGGCTACCAACCAAACTACAAGCACAGGAATGAACTTTGAATACAGCGAAAATCAGATAATGATTGCGCAAACCATTAAAGATTTTGCTGAAAAAGAAATCCGCCCAAACATCATGCTTTGGGATGAGGCGCAAACTTTTCCGCGCGACCTTTTCCATAAAATGGGCGAACTTGGTTTCTTAGGTGTTTACGTGCCTGAAAAATACAGCGGCTCGGGACTTAGCTATTTCGAATACGTAACTGTAGTTTCAGAAATTTCAAAAGTTTGTGGCAGCATCGGTTTATCAGTGGCGGCACACAACTCACTTTGCACCGGTCACATTTACTACCACGGCACCGAGGAGCAAAAGAAAAAATACCTTCCTAAGCTGGCCACCGGCGAGTGGATTGGTGCATGGGCATTAACCGAAGCCAATACGGGTTCAGATGCTATGCGTATGAAAGTTACCGCCAAGAAAGTTGATGGCGGCTGGGTGCTTAACGGCAACAAAAACTGGATTACCCACGGCGCTACCGGCGATGTGGTAGTAGCCATTGTGCGCACCGGCGAACTATTAGATACCAAAGGTATGACTGCCTTTATTATAGAAAGAGGTACCAAAGGTCTTAAGGCTGGTAAAAAAGAAAACAAACTGGGCATGCGCGCCAGCGAAACAGCCGAAGTAATTTTCGAAGATTGCTTTGTGCCCGATGAAAACGTAGTAGGTGGCGAATCTAAAATCGGCACCGGTTTTCAGCAGGCTATGCAGATATTAGATGGTGGCCGTATTTCTATTGCGGCCCTCGGCTTAGGTATCGCCAAAGGCGCTTACGAAGCTGCTGTAAAGTATGCCAAAGAGCGCGAGCAGTTTGGTCAGCCAATCGCTAATTTCCAGGCTATTGCCTTTAAACTGGCAGATATGGCTACTAAAATTGAGGCCGGCGAACTGTTAACCATGCAGGCTGCTTACTTAAAGAATGAAGGCAAGAAGATGACTAAAGAATCTGCCTTTGCTAAATACTATACTTCAGAAGTGGCCGTACAGGTATCTACCGATGCTGTGCAGATATTTGGTGGCTACGGTTATACCAAAGATTTTCCGGTAGAGAAATTCTATCGCGACAGCAAGCTTTGCACTATAGGCGAGGGTACCAGCGAAATTCAAAAGCTGGTTATCAGCCGGGAAATAATGAAAGGAAATATTTAAAAAAAAGGGGCTTATGCCCCTTTTTTTATGTCCCTTTATTCTTTTTTATATAAAAGAATAAATACATTTACTGTTGAACCTAACATTATACCTATGAAAACCACACTACTAACAGTAGCCACGCTGCTATTGGCGCTAAACACTTTTGCGCAACACGCTTATGACAGGGCTGCATTGCAGCAATATTTCCAAAACCATCGGGTAACATTTAATCATCCACCCAGCCCACAAAAAACTTCGCGCGATGCGGTGGAGGTTTTTGCGCTTGATTATGATGCAATAGACGATGCTTACACTTCCATTACAGGTGGTGATTATTCAAGATATGCATGGGACATAAATCGTAGATATTCGCCTACAGATGTGTTAACATTAAGGTATGCTATAGTAAATTACGATAGTCTGCTTTATCTGGATGGCAGTAATAACCCCACTGCAATTCCTCTAGCGGCGGCTACTATGCATCTGGATAGTATTGATATTATTTTTGCTCATACCAATAATACAGGCAATGCAGATACCATCAAGGTTTCGGTGTTAGAGCGGTCTTCGGTTCAGGTAGTAAATCCTGGCCGGAACGGTTATCACACAGGCACTGTACTGTGGGATACCATGATTATTACCACCACCAGCCTGGCCACCGGTGGAAACTATGAGGTATTGGGCTGTTACCCAAACCTCCAATTCAATCAGGGTGAAACCTTTACTATTAGGGTTGACTTTGCAGGAGATACCGCCAATAAGTTCCAGGTAGCCTGCGGCTCCCGCGACGATTGCATGGGCAATTGTCTTGCCGAGCCAGCGGTAGTAAAAGATAATTCTCTTTTGTATCTTAATTGGGATGCTCAGTCACTTAACAGCGGAACATATGGCGCCGATTCTATTTTCTTTGATTGCGATCAAAGCGGGAATTTTACGGTGGGAGGATGCGAGAAGATATTTTTGCAGAATTTCAGTTTTATACCCTACATAACTGCCAATGTTGTTTTTAGTGCAATTCTGCCCGGCGGCTCATACGCGCTGTGTAACGGGCAAACCGAGTTGCCTTTAATAGTAGCCGGCGCTGAACCTCCATTAACATATGCCTGGAGCCCCACAAACGGATTGAGTGACCCTACTATGCAAAGGCCATTAGTTACCAGCCTTGTTAACCCTGTAACTTATACCGTAACCATAACGGATGTAAACAACCAAACCGTTACTGCCAGTGTGTTTGTTACTCCCGACCAAACATTATGCGCACCTTCCGATACTTTTGCAGGCACAGTATATTTTGATGTAAATAACAATGGTGTAAGGGATAACGGCGAAGCCGGTGCTCAAGGGGTACAAATCAACGTTAACAATGCAACTTACTACCTCACCGATACTGGTGGCCACTATAATTTTGTAAGGTTACAGGGGTTGGGCACACATTATATTAGCGTGGGCCAGCTATCAGCCTATAGTTGGCTAACACAACCATCTAATAATAGCGGGGCTTATGCTTTTTCTCCAGGCCCTAACCATTATAATCTCGATTTCGGAATTCACGTTTCGCCGGATAGTAATAATGTAAGGATGGATTTGATAGCTACAGCAATGCCTCCGCGTCCGGGTTTTACTTCTTCTTACAACGTATATTGCCAAAATACACTTGGCCTTCCTTTCAATGGGGTAGTTCAATTCAAATACGATACCCTGCATAGTTACGAATCAGCGTCGCCAGCCCCCGATAATGAAGATCTGGTGGCAGGTATTCTTACCTGGAATGTTGCCAACCTGCCCGCCGGAACGGAGTCAATCTACAACATCGTGCTAAAAACACCGGTAGCTGGTTCCTTAGGGCGAATTGTATTGCAGCAAGCAATGGTAATTCCGGATAATACCTTTAGAGATGTAGATAGTTTTGATAATGCAAGTTCAATACAGCAATTTGTAGTAGGTTCTTACGACCCTAACGATAAAGCTGTGTCTCCGGTAGGGCAGGGTCCTATGCACAGTATTAAGCCCGATGCCAATACTGAACTTACTTACACTATTCGCTTCCAAAACACAGGTACCTTTTATGCCGAAAATGTAACCGTAACCGATACAATCGATACCGACCTCGATATGGCAACTTTTAAAATGGTAAAAGCCAGTCACAATTATACTCTGGATAAGAACGTCAATATGCTGGCCTGGCACTTTAACCAGATCATGTTACCCGATAGCAATACCAACGAGCCCGGCAGCCATGGTTTTATACAATACAAAATTAAGCCTAAGCAAAGCATATCGCACTTGTCGGTTATAGAGAACACCGCTTTTATCTATTTCGACTTTAACGATGCCATAGTAACCAACACTACCTCTAACCTGGTCGATTTCTCGCTGGGGCTTAACTCTGCTACACACTACGAATTAGGCGTGCGGGTGTATCCTAACCCCTTTGCCGGCCAAACCAATTTCGTAATTAATACCCAACAGCAGGATTTAACCCTGCGTGTTACAGATATTGCCGGAAGGGTGGTAGATGAAATTAGGAATATACCCACGCCTTATTATACCTACCAATCGGGCCTGATAACCAAAGGTTTGTACAATTTTGAGCTTAGGAATGCCGAAGGAATAAAAGCCCGCGGCAAACTTATGGTTCAATAAGCACATTTAGTTTGGTTTTTAGAAAGGAGTTTTTATTTTTGCCGTCCAAAATTTTAATAACACATGCTAATAATAGACGCAAGAGAGTCGGAATCAATTGACAGAGCACTTAAGAAGTACAAGAAGAAATTCGAAAAAGCTGGTATTTTACGTCAATTGCGTGAGCGTCAGACTTTCACCAAGCCAAGCATCGTACGCCGTCAAACCGTACTGAAAGCCGGTTATATCCAAAACTTAAGAAGAGAACTGGAAGGATAGTATCCTTTTGGCCTTTTTATATACCAAAACCTCATTCCGTTTAGTCGGGGTGAGGTTTTGCTTTTTGTAACCTAGTCTCAGCTATTAGATATAAGACAGTGGGAATTCTGGCAATTTATTCTTCTGTTTTCTGTGTATTTTACCTTGTATTTGGTATTCTATAATTCTATGTGGTTAAAAAATGTATTCTGTTTTTTGCATTTATCTGTATTCAATCCTCTAATCGTGTAAATCCTGATTCAGACAAGTGTATTCTGTTTTATCATGCCTCTAATCAGATAATCACAAAAATCATAGTTTAAGACCATGAAAGTATCCGGCTTCACCATAGTGCGCAACGCACTTAAATACGACTACCCCGTAGTAGAAGCCATACTTTCTATACTGCCCCTCTGCGATGAATTTATTGTATCGGTAGGCAATAGCGAAGATGAAACCCTGGCCCTGATACAAAGCATCAACTCACCTAAAATAAAGATAGTGCAAACCGTGTGGGACGATACCCTGCGCCGGGGCGGCAAAGTATTAGCCATAGAAACCGACAAAGCATTTGCCCACATAGCACCCGATACCGATTGGGCCTTTTACATACAGGCCGATGAAGTAGTACACGAAAAATACCACCATAACATCCGCGCTGCTATGCTACAGCATAAAGACAATAAATCCTTGGATGGCCTGTTGTTCAACTACCTGCACTTTTATGGCTCGTACAACTACACGGCCGATGCTTATAACTGGTACCGCAAAGAGATACGCATAGTGCGCAAGCGCCCCGATATATACAGCCATGGCGATGCGCAGGGTTTTAGAAAAGGAGCGGGAGAGAAGCTTAACGTAAAACAAATCGATGCATCAGTTTACCACTACGGCTGGGTAAAAGACCCACAGGCGCAACAGCGCAAGCAAGAGAACTTCCACAAGCTATGGCACGATGATAATTGGGTAGCGCAAAACGTAATAAAGGCAAGTGAGTACGACTACGGTATCATCGATTCACTAAAGAAATTCGGAGGCACCCACCCGGCAGTAATGCAGCCCCGCATAAATAAGCAAAATTGGACTTTTCAATTCGATACCACCAAAAGCAAAATGAAACTAAAATACCGCCTCCGACGGTGGATTGAAAACACTTTCGGCATATCCGTAGGGGAGTATAGGAATTACAAGGTAACGAAGTAGTCTATTTCCCATTAAATTACCATTTTGAACTAGCCAGGGGTGAAGTTTTACTGAATTATGACACATTAATTTTTTTTGACAGTTGCAAGCCATTACATTTATGGCAGTAAACCTAAAGGCCTTTGCATTATAGCATTATACCATTCTTATTATTGTTGGGTTCGTTTTATGCGCAGGCGCAAAACACGTTTATTAAGCGTTATAAAAACACAGCCATAAGCGAAAGCGGGGTGGCCGTATGTATTCTACCAAATAACCAGTACGCTATAGTAGGGCAGCAGGCCAATGGCTTTGCCTGGCAATCGCCTATGGTAGTAATTACAGATAGCGCCGGCAATCAATTACGCCATTGGGTAGATACTGCCTGTAATGGGTGTAACCCGCATGATGCAGTAGCAGATAGTGCTGGGTATATATATGTAGCTGGTAATTTTTACGGCAAAGCAGGGTTGGCTAAATACGATACACTGGGAAACCAAATTTGGCAAAGATTGTATTCTGCTAATGGTTTAGAGTCTAGTATAAACTCTATTATTATTGTTAATGATAGCATAGTAGTGGTTGGGGGAGGGCAAGGGTTAGGGGCATTTAATGGCAGTAATCCTTTAGTGGTAGCATATAATCTTAATGGTGATACTCTATGGGCTTTTGCATCTTCTTTCGAATTCAATCAGCTTGCAAATGAGTTTGATGTGCTATCAGTCACGTTTCTCGATTCTACGCTTTACTTAACCGGTGTCGTGTCAGATACAAATCCTCAGCAGCCTTTTTTCGCATCATTATCAGTAAGTGGTACGTTAGTTAATTATAGAAAAATACCGGAAAACGGTTTAGGTTTCGCTATATCTGTTTTGAGCAAAGACAGCATTTTTATCGCAGGCTGCGGTGTAGATTCATCATTAAGATTATTCAACGCCCTTTATCTTGTTGCCTCAAATGGCCAGGTGCTGGACCAGCATATCGACTCCTCTATATGGAATATTTTTATTTCGAAAATTGAACTTGATAGACAAAAAGGGATGTTGTATATCCTTACTTTAGATACGGTATTTGAAAACGGCACCACAAGAAACCGAGATAAAATATTAGCATATAGCTTGCCAGTCAACAATTTAAGTCAACCACTGTGGCAACAAACAATAACCAGTACACACACTGGAGGCTCATATAGAGGTTTAAAACTTGCTCATGACGGTACCGTGCTTCTTACTGCAACAGCTATAGATAACTGCCCCAATTGCCCGTACCTTGCTAAAATAGATAAAGACGCCTGTGCCGATATGGCCTGCGATACAGACTTTGCTACTGGTATAGTATCCCCAAGTTTGATTAATGTTAGTTTTAAACTATATCCCAATCCTGTAAATGGTGGGCCGTTGTATTACGAGTTGCAAAGCGAAGAAACTATACAAACTATAGAGGCTGTCTGCTATGATTTGAGTGGTAAAGTGATACCAGTTACACATACCGAAAGTTATAACATAGGTATTACCTATAAGGCCACCATGCAACTCGATATAGAATTAAGCAATGGCATGTATGTTATTAAATGGGTGATAAATGGCCGACACAGCCTGTATGGCAGGTTTGTAAAGACGGACTGACTCTTCGGTTTTCGCAAATGTTCTGGATTTTTACCGCCAAACCACACCCACCTGTTCACAAACCATCATAAATATCCCGGCTAAGCGTTGTTACTTTGTAATGGTTCTTTCTTCTTGCATTCTTCTGTTGTCTTTTGGATTAATCTTGTTTTACTGTATTCTATGTTCCTATGTGGTAAAAAATGTATTCTGTACTCATCTGTATTCAATCCTTTAATCCTGTAAATCCTGATTCAGACAATTGTATTCATCATGCATTAATCGCTCAATCATAAAAATCATAGTTCAGACAAATGAACGCGCAAATCCAATCCTTTCTTAACTTCATGCAATACGAAAAGCGTAGCTCGCCGCACACGCTCGAGTCGTACACCAATGATTTGCTGCAGTTTACGGCCTTTCTTAAAGACTATGAAAAAGAAGTACCCCAGGCCAGTCATATAGATATACGTAATTGGATGGTGAGCATGATGGAGCAAAAAATTACACCGCGCACTATCAACCGCAAGGTATCGGCCCTGCAATCGTTTTACAAATTTTTGATGCGCAAAGGCGAACTGAAGAAAAACCCGCTGGCCAAGGTGCAAACACCCAAAACCAGTAAACGGCTACCCGTTTTTGTAGAACAGCCGGGTATAGAGAAGCTGTTGGGTCAGATTGAGTTCCCTGAAGGCTACGAAGGTGCCCGCGACCGTATTACTATAGAGCTGCTTTACGGCACCGGTATGCGCCGCAGCGAGCTCATGAACCTAAAAGAAACCGACTTCGATAGCTACAACTCGCAAATAAAAGTGCTGGGCAAAGGCAACAAAGAGCGTATTATACCCGTGCACAACCGGCTTACCACTACTATAAAGGAGTTTATTGAAATTAAAAGGCAGGCCGTGGCAGGGCAGGAGGGCAGCTACCTTATTGTAAGCCCCAAAGGCAAAAAACTGGACGCACCTACGGTTTACAAGGTTGTTAAAAAATACCTCGACCTGGTTACCACGGTTGACAAACGCAGCCCCCACACCCTCCGCCACACTTTCGCCACCCATTTAATGAACAACGGCGCCGACATCAACGCCGTAAAAGAACTCCTCGGCCATGCCAGCCTCGCCGCCACCCAGGTTTACACCCACAATACAATAGATAAGCTAAAGAATATCTACAAACAGGCGCACCCAAAGGCATAAGTTATTTGCATTTACGGACTTTAGTCCGTTATTAAATAGAAGTATTTATTCCTTTTATCAAGGTGCCGTTGGTTTCAACCAACGGTTAATTGGCTGCTGGCTGATAAAGTCCCTCTTTTGGAGGGATTTAGGGAGGCCGCTCAAAAACATCCACAAATAGGCGCACCCAAAGGCATAAGTTACTTGCATTTACGGACTTTAGTCCGTTATTAAATAGAAGTATTTATTCCTTTTATCAAGGTGTCGTTGGTTTCAACCAACGGACAAATAAGGCTAGCAGGCCCAGCATTAGGTAAAGTATTTATTCCGTTTATCATCATTAGCCGCTGGTTTTAACCAACCGCTTTGTCGGTAATGCCATTACCTGTTTTTAGTAAAATTAAGATTTGCCTAATGGCAGGGGTGGGGTAGCCACTTTGACAAACAAAGTGCTCAAAAACAAGTGTTTAAAGGAAGTGGGGGGTAGCCATTTTTCAAAAAGCACACCTTTTTTACTACATTTTAGCCAGTGGTATTCAAGGCCTCTGCTAATCACAAATAACCCTATTATTGCCCCCTCTTTTGCAGGGTGCAATAAAACCCTGCAAATTACCTCCAAACCAATTTTGAAATTAGAAATATAAAACTACTTTTGCCGTCCCAAAATAAAAGAGCGAAATGCCAACAATTCAACAGTTAGTAAGAAAATCACGTTCAATCATCCGTGCGAAGTCTAAAAGCCGTGCGTTAGATTCTTGTCCTCAAAAGCGTGGAGTTTGTACCCGCGTTTACACTACTACGCCTAAAAAACCTAACTCAGCTCTACGTAAAGTAGCTAAGGTTCGTTTGACAAACGCAGTAGAAATCATCGCCTACATACCGGGCGAAGGCCACAATCTGCAAGAGCACTCTATCGTACTAATCCGCGGTGGTCGTGTTAAGGATCTTCCGGGTGTTCGTTATCACATCGTGCGTGGTTCATTAGATACCGCCGGTGTAGAAAACAGAAAGAAGAGCCGCTCTAAATACGGTACTAAGAGACCTAAAGCCGGTGCAGTAGCTGCCCCTGCCAAGAAAAAATAATAAGATAAATAAGTAAATAGAAACTTAAAGCAATGAGAAAAAAGAAAGCTCCGAAACGTTACGTTCAGCCAGATCCTAAATTCGGTGATGTAATGGTTACACAGTTTGTTAACCGTTTAATGTACGAAGGAAAGAAATCAGTAGCCTATAGCATATTCTATGGTGCACTTGATTTGATCGAGGAAAGAACCAAAGAGCCAGGAATGGATGTTTGGAAGAAGTCTATCCAGAACATCGGTCCTTCTGTAGAGGTTAAAACCCGCCGTATTGGTGGTGCTAACTTCCAGATACCTACCGAAGTTCGCGGCGATCGCAAAGCTTCTGTTGCTATGAAGTGGATTATATAATACAGCCGCGACAGGAACGGTAAGAGCATGGCCGATAAGCTTGCTTCTGAAATCATCGCAGGTTCTAAAGGTGAAGGTGGTGCTTTCAAAAAGAAAGAAGATACACACAAAATGGCCGAGGCTAACAAGGCTTTCGCTCACTTCAAGTTCTAAATAATAAATCCCCGCCCCGGCGGGGACTTTTAATAAAAATAATAAACAGAGGACACTAAAAACAAAATGGGAAAAGATCTTAGTTATACAAGAAATATTGGAATTGCTGCCCACATCGACGCCGGTAAAACAACTACTACCGAGCGTATTTTGTATTACACTGGTGTAAACTACAAAATTGGTGAGGTGCACGAAGGTGCGGCTACTATGGACTGGATGGAGCAAGAGCAGGAGCGTGGTATCACCATCACTTCGGCTGCTACCCGCTGCGCCTGGACATGGAAGAACAAAAAATATGACATTAACATCATCGATACTCCAGGACACGTTGACTTCACTGTAGAGGTTAACCGCTCACTGCGTGTATTGGATGGTTTGGTATTCCTTTTCTCTGCTGTAGATGGTGTTGAACCTCAATCAGAAACTAACTGGCGCCTGGCCGATAACTACGGTGTTGCGCGTTTGGGTTTTGTAAATAAAATGGACCGTCAGGGTGCCGATTTCTTTAACGTAGTTACCCAGGTTAATACCATGTTGGGCTCTACACCTATGGTAATGCAAATTCCTATTGGTAACGAAGAGAACTTTAAAGGTGTAGTTGATTTGATTACCAACGAAGCTATGATATGGAACGAAGATGACAGAGGTATGACCTCTACCATTGTTCCAATACCTGACGACCTGGTGGAAGAAGTAAAAAACTACCGCGAAAAAATGTTAGAGCAGGTTGCCGAATTCGACGACATGCTAATGGAAAAATATTTTGCCGATCCTAACTCAATATCTCCTGAAGAAATCCGCGCTGCGGTTCGTAAGGCTGTAATTGCCCAAAAGGTAGTTCCTATGTATTGCGGTTCGGCTTTCAAAAATAAAGGTGTACAGGCTGTATTAGATGCAGTTTGCGCTATTCTTCCTTCACCTCAGGATAAGCCAAACATTAAGGCTACCAACCCTGATACTGAAGCAGAAATCGAAATTCACCCGGATACCGACGCTCCTTTCTGCGCGTTGGCATTCAAAATCGCTACCGATCCTTACGTAGGCCGTTTGGCATACTTCCGGGTTTACCAGGGCGGGCTTGATGCCGGTTCTTACATATTGAACACCCGCACCGGAAAGAAAGAGCGTATCTCTCGTCTGTTCCAGATGCACGCCAATAAGCAAAACCCGGTTGACCGTGTTGAGGCCGGCGATATTGCAGCAGCGGTAGGTTTTAAAGATATCCGCACCGGCGATACACTTTGCGAAGAGAAGAACCCGGTTGTGTTAGAAAGTATGAAATTCCCTGAGCCCGTTATATCATTGGCTATCGAGCCTAAGGCACAGAAGGATTTAGATAAATTGGGTATGAGCCTTGGTAAGCTTGCTGAAGAGGATCCTACATTCAAGGTGTCTTTCGACGAGCAAACCGGCCAAACGATTATTGCAGGTATGGGTGAGCTTCACCTTGAAATCCTTGTAGATCGTCTGCGTCGCGAGTTCAACGTAGAATGTAACCAGGGTGCGCCTCAGGTTAACTACAAAGAGCGCTTAACTAAAACTATCGAGCACCGCGAGTCGTATAAAAAGCAAACGGGTGGTCGTGGTAAGTTCGCCGATATCAAAATCGAAATCGGGCCTGCCGATGAAGGTACTATAGGATTACAGTTTATCAATGATGTATTCGGTGGTGCAATTCCTCGTGAGTTCATCCCACCTGTAGAGAAAGGCTTTAAAGAAGCTATGAAAACAGGTGTATTGGCCGGCTACGAATTGGATAGCTTAAAGGTTCGTCTGTTCGATGGTTCATTCCACGCAGTTGACTCCGATGCCCTGTCTTTCGAATTGTGCGCTAAGCTTGCTTTCCGTACTGCAGCTAAAAACTGTAAGCCGGTATTGCTTGAGCCAATCATGAAGGTAGAAGTTATTACACCTGATGAGAACACCGGTGATGTAGTAGGTGACCTTAACCGTCGTCGTGGTTTGTTAGAGGGTATGGAAGCTAAGGTAAATGCACAGGTAGTGAAAGCTAAGGTGCCATTGAGCGAAATGTTCGGATATGTTACTCAGTTGAGAACGCTTACTTCGGGCCGTGCAACTTCTACCATGGAGTTCCACAGTTTCCAGCCAGCGCCTGAAAACGTTGCTAACGCAGTAATTGCTAAAAACTCAGGTAAGGTTCGCAGCAGCGCAGTTGAACAATAATTGAAAATCTAAAAACTAAAATCCATAAACCGTTCTTTTTATGAGCCAAAGAATCAGAATTAAACTAAAAAGCTACGATCACAACTTGGTAGACAAAAGCGCCGAGAAAATCGTAAAGACAGTGAAGAATACCGGTGCCGTAGTTAGCGGACCAGTTCCACTTCCTACACACAAAAAAATCTTCACGGTTCTTCGTTCTCCACACGTGAACGCAAACTCTAAAGAGCAGTTCCAGCTTTGCACTTACAAGCGCTTGCTGGATATTTACTCATCTACTTCTAAAACTGTAGATGCGTTAATGAAACTGGAGCTTCCAAGTGGTGTGGAAGTTGAGATCAAAGCATAAGTAGCTTAATTGTATCTAAGTCCCCATTAGGAGATTTAGGGATTATAAATTTTTTATTCATTATGAGCCGCGACCAAAAGGGCTCCTCTAAAACCAAGTAGTATGAAAGGAATTATCGGAAAGAAAGTAGGAATGACAAGCGTGTTTGACAATGGCAAACAAACTGCTGTTACAGTTATCGAAGCTGGCCCTTGTGTTATCACACAAATTAAAACTGTAGAAAAGGACGGTTACACCGCCACTCAGTTAGCGTTCGACGACAAAAAAGAAAAAAATACTCCAAATGGTGTTTTGGGCCATTTTAAGAAAGCAGGCACAACTCCTAAAAGAAAGGTAGTTGAGTTCCGCGATTATGATTTTGGAAAGCCGGTGGGTGAGACCGTGGTTGCTACTACATTTGAAGAAGGCGACCTGGTAAACGTAATTGGAACTTCGAAAGGTAAAGGTTTCCAGGGTGTTGTAAAACGCCACGGATTCTCTGGGGTAGGTATGGGCTCACACGGTCAGCACGACCGTATGCGCGCACCAGGTTCACTGGGTGCATCATCCGATCCTTCACACGTGTTTAAAGGCATCAGAATGGCCGGACGCATGGGTGGTAACCGTGTAGAAGCATTGAACCTGCGCGTGGTTAAAATCCTTGCAGATCAGAACCTCGTTCTTGTAAGAGGTTCAGTTCCGGGAGCAATAGGCTCTTACGTTATTATCGAAGGGTAGTTCTTTTTTGGCCCTGTGGCCTTAAAGGATCCCGATAAAGGAAAGTGAAAGGTCCCCCGGTTATCCGGGGGATTTTTTTTATTATAAAAACTGCCGTTTACGCGGCAATTTATTGTAGGATAGGTTAAGATATTTGGTTCTTTATTTTGAAAATCCCCCTATGTAGTTATATTTGCGTCCCTTTTGGATAAAGGGGTGAGGGGCTATTGCCGTAAGTTAAGGGTAAATGTCTCTTGCGCAGTAGTTTAAAAAATTAGGGGCATGGTGCAATGGTAGCATACGGGTCTCCAAAACCCTTGATGTCAGTTCGAATCTGGCTGCCCCTGCAAAAACAGGACACGGAATTTAAGTAGTAGTAAGTAATTAGAACAAAAACAACAATGGAAAAATTCACATTATACTTTCAGGAAGCTTATGACGAGCTGGTGCATAAAGTTACCTGGCCTACCTGGGCTGAACTTCAGGAAAGCGCTGTAGTGGTTTTAATTACCTCGCTTATTATTTCAATTGTTGTGTTGCTGATAGACCTGGCTTTTAAATCAGGCACGCAGGAACTTTATAAACTAATTATAGGATAACCCATGGCAGAAGGAAAAAAATGGTACGTAACGCGAGTTATCAGTGGCCAGGAAAAAAAGATCCGGGAGCACATCCTAATGGAGGTAAAACGCGCTAAGTGGGAAGGTATAGTAACCAACATATTAGTACCTACTGAGAAGATATATACAATCAAGGCCGGTAAAAAAACTATAAAAGATAAGACTCTTTTCCCTGGTTATATATACATCGAGGTTGAAGATAAGCGAATGACACAGGAAATGTGGATGACAGTTCGCCAGGTGCATGGTGTATTAGGTTTCTTGGGCACCCTGAGCCGTGCCGAAGAAGTGAAGGTGTTAGGTAAGGCCGATGAAATGCTGGATGCCGGCGAAACAATGGCTGAACCGTTTATCATAAACGAAGACGTGAAGATTGTTGACGGTGCTTTCAACGACTTTATCGGAACTATAGAAGAGATAAACAACGAGAAGAAGAAGCTGAAAGTTGTAGTTAAAATTTTCGGTCGTAAAACTCCTGTTGAAGTGAGTTTCATGCAAGTAGAAAAAATCAGTTAGTAATAATCAATTATCAATAATCATTAATAAGTCATACAATGGCAAAGGAAATTCAAACATTCATCAAGTTACAGGTTAAGGGCGGACAAGCTAACCCAGCTCCACCAATCGGACCGGCTTTAGGTTCTAAGGGTGTGAACATTATGGAGTTCTGCAAACGCTTTAACGCGCAAACTCAGGACAAGCAAGGAAAGATCCTTCCATGCGTTATCACTGTGTATACCGATAAGAGCTTTGACTTCATCATCAAAACTCCACCGGCTCACGCATTGTTGATGGAATATACCAAGAAGCAAGCTGGTTCGGCTGAGCCTAACCGTAAAAAAATTGGTGTAGTTAGCCAGGATATCATCCGCAAAATTGCAGAAGAAAAAATGCCTGACTTAAACTGTTTCACTATCGAAGCGGCTATGAGCCTAGTAGCAGGTTCTGCTAAAAGCGCTGGTTTCAACGTAGAAGGTTACTAAGAAATTGGAATTCAGAATGCGGGTTTCGGGATTAATTCCGGTATCCGCATTCATCATTCATATTTATTAACGAGGGAGGAGTTCATTGCTCCAGTTGACCTCACAAAATCAAAACAATGAAAGTTACCAAAAGAAGAAAGGCTGTAAACGGCAAGGTAGACGCTGCTAAGCTCTACTCATTAAACGATGCTTCAAAGCTCGTTAAAGAAACAACTACCTGCAAATTCGATGCATCGGTTGATTTACACATCCAGTTAGGTGTTGACCCTAAGAAAGCTGACCAGGCTATCCGTGGCACTACTGCACTACCTCACGGTACCGGTAAAACCAAGCGCGTATTGGTGTTAACTACACCCGACAAAGAAGAAGAAGCTAAAAAAGCAGGCGCTGATTTCGTAGGTCTTGATGAATTCGTTCAGAAGATTGAAACAGGCTGGATGGAATTCGACGTAGTAATCGCTTCTCCAAACGTAATGGCTAAAATTGCGAAAATTGGTAAAGTGTTAGGACCACGTAACTTAATGCCAAACCCTAAATCAGGTACTGTAACACCAGAAGTAGGTAAGGCTGTAGAGGAAGTGAAAAAAGGTAAAATAGCGTTTAAGGTAGATAAGTTTGGTATCGTTCATACATCGGTAGGCCGTGTGTCTTTCAGCGCGCAGCAAATCAATGAGAATGCTGAAGCATTGCTTCAAACTTTATCTAAGCTGAAACCAGCTACTGCCAAGGGTATATATTTCAAAGGTATCAGCATGGCCTCTACTATGAGCCCGGGCATCAATGTTGATTACAAAACCGTTGCAGGACTTTAATAACTATCGACTCACTTTATAATCAATATATAAAATGGAAAAAAATCAAAAGAACCAGGAAATTGCCGACCTTAAAGAAAAGTTCAGCAACTCAACATATTTCTATATCACAGATTCATCTACACTTACTGTAGAGAAAATCAACAAGTTCCGTCGCCTTTGCTTCAACGCTGGCATCGAGTACCGTGTTTCTAAAAACACGCTTATCCGCAAAGCCCTTGAGCAGGTTGAAGGTACTGACTACGAAGCTCTTTACCCATTGTTGCACGGACCAACCGGCGTTATGTTTGCTGCCGATGGCGCTTCACCAGCTAAGGTATTGGCCGAGTTCAGAAAGACTAACGACCGCCCTATTTTGAAAGGCGCATACATCGATAGCGATGTGTTTGTAGGCGATAACCAATTAGCTGTTCTTGCTGCCCTCAAGAGCAAAGCAGAACTTCTTGGCGATATCATCGGCTTGCTGCAATCACCTACGAAGAATGTTATCGGTGCTCTTCAGGCTTCATCTGGTCAGAAAATCGCTGGCTTGTTGAAAGCAATCGAAGAAAAAGGAAGCAACTAAGAGTTCTCTTTAAAAGAAAACTTAATACACTTAAAAGTCCGTTCATTTATTTGAACGGACTTTTTTATTTTTCCGCTATGCGCAAATGGCTGGATCAGCTTTTCACTTTTACCCGGGGCGAACGAAACGGCATTGTGGTATTGGTGTCCCTATGCCTGTTTGCCTTTGTATTTCGCTATGCCTATTTCTATTTCAAACCTGTAGAGCATTTCAACAACTCTGAGCATGATAAAGAAGTAAATGAGTTTTTAGCTGAGTATAATAGCAAGAACGGGCAACCAGAATCGCCGGAACAATATACTTCTGCGGACACAGCACATGCAATAGGGCATCACCCACCCGATAGCGAACCATACACCGCAAAGCCACTACTCAAAATAGATATCAATACAGCGGATGCAGAAGAGTTTGAAAAGCTAC
>DATGXP010000119.1:0-3885 GCA_035298845.1 Chitinophagales bacterium | reverse complement strand
TTGGCGGAGATAAAGATGACAGCGTGGCCTTTTTTGCTTTTACCAACTATGTAACCCCGGCATCGGTGTACCGATACAATATTAACACCGGTAAAAGGGAAGTGTTCTTTGCCCCTAAAGTTGATTTTAAGAGCGAAGACTACGAATCTAAACAGGTGTTTTACAAGAGTAAAGACGGCACTAAAATCCCCCTGTTTATTACCTATAAAAAGGGCACCAAAATGGATGGCACAGCGCCGTGCTTTTTATACGCCTATGGTGGGTTTAACATAAGCAACACACCCGATTTTAAGATTGAAAGGGCTTTGTTTTTAGAGGCCGGTGGTATATACGCTGTAGCTAACCTGCGCGGTGGCGGTGAGTATGGCAGCAACTGGCACGATGCCGGCACCAAATGCAATAAGCAAAATGTGTTTGATGATTTTATTGCTGCTGCCGACTACCTGGTAAACGAAAACTACACCAGCCGCGAAAAGCTGGCTATACATGGCCGCAGCAACGGCGGACTACTAATAGGCGCTATTTTGGCCCAGCGGCCGGATATAGCCAAAGTAGCTATACCTACCGTAGGTGTAATGGATATGCTGCGCTACCAGAAATTTACCATCGGGTATTTTTGGGCCGGTGAATACGGCACCAGCGATAATAAAGAAGAGTTTGACTGCCTGCTTAAATACTCGCCGCTGCATAACCTTAAAGAGGCCGACTACCCTGCTACCCTGATTACTACTGCCGACCACGATGACCGGGTAGTGCCTGCGCATTCGTTTAAGTTTGCGGCCACCCTGCAGCAGAAACAGAAGGGCAGCAACCCTACTCTTATCCGTATAGATGTTAATGCCGGGCACGGTGGCGGTAAGCCCACCAGCAAGTTAATTGATGAATGGACGGATATATGGAGTTTTGTGTTTGAGAATTTGGGGATGGAGTACGGGGGGAAGTAGGGAGCGCCGAAGTTCCATTGGTATTTGGCCTGTAGAATAATCCCCCACCAGTCAGCCTGCGGCTGACATCCTCCCGCCAGGGGAGGTAGCTGCCTGGCGGCAGTTGGGTAACAGCAGGAAGCATTGCTTAGCCGGAATGGATTTTTGGCTCAATAGGTAATAAACCCTCTAAACGTTAAATCATTTTTGTCTGATAGTTAACTTCTTGAAAAACTGATGCCGGTCATTTTATTTCTCGTGCTGTTGCTGCATATTCGCGGCTCAAATTTTAATTCACGTAAAATAATAATCAAAAATGGCGGTATTAGTTGGTAAAAAGGCCCCTTCGTTCAAGGCGCAGGCGGTTGTAAACGGTGGAGAATTTGTAGAGAATTTCTCTCTTGATCAGTACCTTGGTAACAAGTATGTAGTGTTCTTTTTCTATCCTAAAGATTTCACTTTTGTGTGCCCTACCGAGTTGCACGCTTTTCAGGAAAAGCTGGCTGAGTTTGAACAGCGCGGTGCTGCAGTAGTAGCCTGCTCTACCGATACTGAGCAATCGCACTGGGGATGGTTACAATTAGAAAAGAAGAAAGGCGGTATACAAGGCGTTACTTATCCATTAGTAGCCGATACCAGCAAAACAATTTCAGCTAACTACGATGTATTGAATGGCAGCTACTTTTACGATGAGAACGACCAGATGCAGGCTACCAGCGAGTTGATAGCTTACCGCGGTCTGTTTATTATAGACAAGAATGGCATCGTTCAGCATCAATTGGTAAATAACTTACCACTGGGCCGTAACATAGATGAGGCGCTACGCACGCTTGACTCTTTGATTTTCTTTGAAAACAACGGCGAAGTTTGTCCGGCTAACTGGGCTGTGGGCAAGCAAGGTATGAAAGATACACATGAAGGTGTAGCCAGCTACTTAAGCGAAAACTAAATTACTACTACTGTTGGATGCAGGTAAAAGCGCGAAGGAAAACCTTCGCGCTTTTTATTTCATCATGTTACGCATTGTTTGGGCATTTAATATACCAGCCTCACCAGCAGTATTATTAAAAAATATAAAAGCCTCTTTTACCTTCTTTTTCTTTAAAATAGAAAGGTAGAGGTTATTCAAATATTCATAACTGTAATCTGAGTAGAACATGCGCGGCACACCATGCAACCGCACATACACGGTTGGTGAATTAACCACCAGTTTTTCGGGCATCTTAGGATGGCTCATGGTACAGAAAATGATATTGTTAGCGGCCAGCTCGTCCTGCACTTTTTTCTTACACCAACTCTCGTGGCGAAATTCTACAACATTTTTATATGAAGGGTTAAGGCTTTTGATAATTAGGGAGAGCATCTCTTCGCTATATTGAACCTGCGGCGGCAGTTGAAACAATGTGCAGGCCAGCTTATCTGTAAGGCCATTATCGCATGCCTGATAGAAATCTTCTATCAAACGTTCGCACTCGTTAAACTTTTTGTAATGCGTAATCAAACGCGGGGCTTTTACGCAAAACAAAAATCCTTCAGGGCTTTTCTTATACCAGGGATTTAAACTTTCGGCTGTAGGAAATCTGTAAAACGTGGAATTTACTTCCAGCGTATTAAAATTCTCTGCATAAAAATCAAACCACTTGCGCTGGGGTAACTTGTCGGGATAAAAAATACCCTTCCAATGACGGTTGTAAAAACCTGAACATCCTATGTTGAACTTTGGTTTCATGTTACCGGTAAAGTTTTTGGCAGTTAGTGCAAAAGAAACTGCGGCGCTTTTTAACGCCCGTGTATTTTTTAATGGCAGGCAAGCCACAGCGCTTGCATTCCTTTTTAGTATGGATAAGCCAGTGTTTCTTCAATACAAAGTCACGTTTCCAATCCAGAAACTCGAAGCTGTAGTTGCTGGCTTCATCTACCAGTTTTTTGAGCTTTGGGGGAGGGATTTTAGCAGCAATTGATTCGGGATGTATACGAACGCGATAGAGCACTTCATTCTTTATGATGTTGCCTACACCCGAAAAAATATCCTGCTCCAGTAAAACATCACAGATTAATTTCTTGCCTTGTCCACGCACTTTTTTCCGGGCAGCCGCAGCGTCCCAGTCCGCATTCATCACATCTACCGACCAATCGTAGTGGTCGTCTACAGGTCCTTCTAAAATCTTTATGGCACAGGTATAAAAATTAACTTCCCCGCTTTTGAATACGAGACTAAGCCGGGGTGCTTG
This sequence comes from Chitinophagales bacterium, assembly GCA_035298845.1. Classification (GTDB taxonomy): domain Bacteria; phylum Bacteroidota; class Bacteroidia; order Chitinophagales; family LD1; genus Bog-950. Next base: position 731 of record DATGXP010000119.1, on the reverse strand, counting down.
TTCTTTTTTATCGTCAATACGATAAGTGCCAAACATCAACAAATGTATGCGAACAGTAAATCCTTTAAAACAAATGAGGAAATGTTTACCCCAGGTTTGGATGGCAATTATCTTCTGGCCTTCCAGCCTGCTCATATCAATTTTTGCATTGCCGTTTGCTGCCAGCACCTTCTTCCCTTCGAAGCGAAGGGTTTCTTCTTTCAATAAGACTATAGATGGGCCTTCGGGCATTGAATAGGTTTGCCTATTCAAATTCAACAATTACGCCAGTTTAATTCGTTTAAGTAGTAGCGCTTTTGGTTTCCCAGTGGCTTATAACCACGGCAGCTGTTAAATCGCCGGATACATTAATAACCGTGCGGCACATATCCAATATCCGGTCCACACCTATTATTATCCCAATAGCCTCGGCCGGTATACCCAGCGATACCAGTATAATAGCCAGAACCGGTAGTGAGCCGCCCGGTACGCCAGCTGTGCCTATACCTGCCAATATGCTTATAACCACTACCATTACCTGTTGGGTAAGTGCTAACTCGATATGAAAACATTGCGCTAAAAAAAGAATAGTAATGCCTTCGAACAGGGCGGTGCCATTTTGATTGGCAGTGCTGCCCACCGTAAGCACAAAATTGCTAACGCGTTTGGGTAACTTCAATTTATCGTGTGCAGCTTTTATTGCGGTAGGCAGCGTAGCATTACTACTACTGGTAGAAAACGCCGTGAGCATT
>DATGXP010000118.1:0-1721 GCA_035298845.1 Chitinophagales bacterium | reverse complement strand
AAATACTGTGAGAAAAAGAAACAGCGCTATCTTGGGATATACATCCACGCTGTTTATAGTAGCCGCATAATTTTTAAGAAATGAGAACATAAAATATGTTTTAACCGGGTTATTAATTATGGGTTTACAACAGATGCTTCTGCCGGCTGTGGCGCCGCTTTTATATCAGTACCTAAGCGCTGCAGGTAAGCTATCATGGCTATTATTTCTTTTTTCTCGCTGCATACAATGCCATCTTTTTTAAGGTTCGCCTGTATTTGCAAGGCTTGCTTTTGCAGGTCGGCATTAGCAATTTTGTCGTAGCCTTCCGGATATGGCACACCCAGTGTTTGCATAGCACGGATTTTTTTAGCGGTGGTAGAGGTATTAAGGTCGTTATCCAGCATATACCAATAAGGCGGCATGATAGAGCCGGGGCTCATAGTGCGTGGATCGTCCATGTGGTTGTAGTGCCAGCTATCGGGGTATTTGCCCCCTTCACGTGCCAAATCGGGACCGGTACGTTTGCTACCCCACTGAAATGGGTGGTCGTAAACAAATTCACCTGCTTTGGAGTATTCGCCATAGCGGGCAACTTCGCTACGGAAAGGACGAATCATCTGCGAGTGACATACATAGCAACCATCGCGCACATATAAATCGCGGCCCTGCAGTTCGAGCGGGGTATATGGTTTTACACTGCTAATTGTAGGAATATTGCTTTTTATCAGGAAAGTTGGAATCATCTCTATTACTCCTCCAATTATTACCATTACAAAGGCAAGAACTAATAACTGAATTGGCCGGCGCTCGATCCAACGGTGCCAGTGTTCGGTTCCGTGAGCTGTGTAGTTCTTCTCCAGGGCCGGAGCTTCAGCCTCCTCGTTTGCCAGGAAACTACCTTGCTGTATTGTTTTAATCAGGTTGTAGATACCAAACAGCGAACCTACCAGGTATAAGCCACCACCAAAGGCGCGGGTAATATACATAGGCATAATAGCCGTAACGGTTTCAAGAAAGTTAGGGTATTTCAATATGCCTTCGGGTGTAAACTGTTTCCACATAAAACTTTGTGTAAACCCTGCCCAGTACATTGGCACTGCATAAAACAGGATACCCAGTGTGCCCAGCCAGAAATGTATGTTGGCCAGTTTTTTAGAATAAAGCTTGGTACGGAACATTTGTGGTATAAGCCAGAAAAGGATACCAAAGGTTAGGAACCCGTTCCAACCGAGTGCGCCTACGTGTACGTGTGCAATTGTCCAGTCGGTATAGTGCGATACTGCGTTTACGCTTTTTATCGAAAGCATAGGGCCTTCGAATGTGGCCATACCATAAGCGGTAACAGCCACCACATAAAATTTAAGAACAACATCATCGCGCACTTTATCCCAGGCACCACGTAGTGTAAGCAATCCGTTTATCATACCACCCCAGCTAGGCATTATTAGCATAATGCTAAACACGGTACCCAGCGACTGTGCCCAATCTGGCAAGGCTGTATACAACAAGTGGTGAGGGCCGGCCCAGATATAAATAAATATAAGTGCCCAAAAGTGTATGATAGATAAGCGGTACGAGTAAACAGGGCGGTTAGCTGCCTTAGGAAGGAAGTAATACATAAGGCCCAGGTAAGGCGTGGTTAAAAAGAAGGCAACCGCATTGTGTCCATACCACCATTGCACCAGGGCATCCTGCACACCGGCATATACACTGTAGCTTTTATACCATGTTACGGGTAT
>DATGXP010000117.1:0-4436 GCA_035298845.1 Chitinophagales bacterium | reverse complement strand
CTTCACTGCTCGTGACCTGCAAAGCCAGCAAAAAGCTAAAGGCCTGCCCTGGGAAATCGCCAAGGCATTCGACAACAGCGCAGTTATCGGCACTTTCAAAAAAGTAGAATCAGAAGAATGGAAAAGCGGCAAAATCAACTTTAGTATGAAGTTAAGCGGCACCGAAGTGCAAAAAGGAAACACTGCCGATATGATGTTCTCCTTCTCTAAAATCATTGCTTACGCATCGCAGTTTTTCACTCTGCAAACCGGCGATTTAATTTTTACCGGTACCCCCGCCGGCGTAGGCCCCGTTAAAATAGGCGACAGGTTAGAAGGTTTCTTAGAACAGGATAAGGTTTTTGATTTTGAGATAAAGTAATGTTCCAAGACTTCCGAAGTTTTTAAAACTTTGGAAGTCTTTTAATCTCCTGTGTTTACTCCGTGTCTCCGTGCGAACATATTGTTGTCACATCCGGGATTTTTTTTGCTTTTACATCAATCATATATCTCAAAACGGACCTGCTGTTAAGCTTCAGGTAGGGACGCTATGGTAATACCTTTACCCTGGCAGGTAATGGTATTACCATAGCGAGAAGTGATGGGGTGGACACCGCTCACTTATAAACACCTAATTACCAACTATTTGAAAATCCAGGGGGTGGACACTTTTTCAAAAACGTCATTTTTTTGCATTCCGGCATTTATCAAACCAATTAGCGGCTAAGTGCATTAATGCATTCCGGCTGTTGGCTGTTTAACCCCTCGCCTTAGGAGAGGGGCAGGGGTGAGGTTCATTTTGTTTTTCTTACCAAACCGTTTATTTATGCCAGCAAACAGATTGGCTTGAAACCCTCAAAAGAAACTTTGCTCAATGCGTTCCGCTTAATGTCAACGGCTAAGGCCCTGACAGAACTATACGAGGAACGGAAGGATATAACACAAAAGTATGTTCATGCTACCAGCCGTGGGCACGAGGCCATTCAACTGGCAGCGGCCTTTCAGCTAAAGCCGCAGGACTTTGTTTTTCCCTACTACCGCGACGATGCCATGTTGCTGGGTATGGGCTTTACACCTTTCGATTTAATGTTGCAGCTAATGGCCAAGGGCACCGACTATTTTAGCGGTGGGCGCACTTATTACTCGCACCCCAGCAGCAACAGAGAAGATTTGCCCAAGATACCACACCAAAGCTCAGCCACCGGTATGCAGGTGATACCCGCCACGGGTACAGCACAGGGCTTGAAATACAAAGAGCAGCAAGCGCTTGCTGCCTTTAAAAAAGGGGAAGAGCCGCTAGTAATATGCTCACTGGGCGACGGCGCAGTAACCGAAGGCGAAGTAAGCGAGGCCCTGCAAATGGCTGTGCTGCACAACTACCCTATTATTTACCTGGTGCAGGATAACGAGTGGGATATATCTGCCCACAGCAGCGAGGTACGCGCACAAGATGCGCCCGAATATGCCAAAGGTTTTAAAGGCTTAAAAGTAGAGAGTATAGACGGCACCGACTTTGAAGAGTGCTACGAAACCATGAGCCGCGTGGTAAACTATGTGCGCACACACCGCGCACCATACCTGGTACATGCCAAGGTGCCCCTGCTAAACCACCACACCAGCGGTGTGCGCAAGGAGTGGTACCGCCCTAAAGAGAACTTAGAAAGCGATGCCCTGCGCGACCCTTATAACAAACTAAAAAAGTATTTGCTATACGAAAAGGTAGCTAATGCTACTGAGATAGAGCAGATAGAGGCAGAAGCCCGCCAGGCAGTAAGTCAGGATTTTGAACGCGCAGTGCAAGAGCCTTTCCCTACCGCCGATGATTTAACCACACACATATTTGCCCCTACACTGGTAACAGAAGAAACCGGTAAGCGCAGCCCCGCAGGAGCAGAAACAAGTATAATGGTAGATGCCGCCCTGCATGCGGTAGATGAGATATTGAACAAACACCCCGAGGCACTTTTATACGGGCAGGATGTAGGCGGCGAACTGGGCGGTGTGTTTCGCGAGGCAGCCCTGCTGGCAAAAAAATATGGCGATAAGCGGGTATTCAATACGCCCATTATGGAGGCCTATATTATAGGCTCTACAGTGGGCATGAGCGCCGCCGGTTGCAAACCCATAGTAGAAGTGCAGTTTGCCGATTACATTTTTCCGGGCATTAACCAGTTGTTTACCGAGGTATCGCGCTCTTGCTACCTCAGCAATGGCAAATGGCCGGTACAGGCGCTGATACGCATTCCTATTGGGGCGTATGGCAGCGGTGGCCCTTACCATAGCAGCAGTGTAGAAAGCTTTGTATTGCAGATAAAAGGCGTAAAGATTTGCTACCCCAGTAATGCTGCGGATATGAAAGGCCTGCTGAAAGCCGCCTTCTACGACCCTAACCCGGTGGTAATGTTTGAGCACAAAGGATTATACTGGAGCAAAGTTAAAGGCACCGAACTTGCCAAAACCATAGAGCCGGACGAAGATTATATGATTCCACTGGGCAAGGCGCGTATTGCATTAGAGGCCAACGAAGAGGCCTTAGGCAACGGCGAATCGCTTACCGTAATCACTTACGGCATGGGCGTGCATTGGGCTATAAACGCAGCTAAAAGCTTTGCCGGACAGGTAGAAGTGGTTGACCTGCGCACCCTAAACCCGCTGGACGAAGAAGCCATCTATGAATCGGTAAAGCGCCACGGCAAAGTGATAGTGCTTACAGAAGAAACCATCACACACTCTTTTGCCGAAGCCCTGGCCGGTCGCATTTCATCCAATTGCTTTAAAAACCTGGATGCACCTGTGAAAATTATAGGTGCTGTAAACACACCGGCTATACCGCTAAACGAAAACCTGGAGAAGGCTATGCTGCCCAATGTAGAAAAGGTAAAACAGGTAATGGAAGAGTTGCTGTCTTTTTAAATAAAAGAGTTATGGGCGATTATTATACCAATGTAATTCCAATTGATGTTGAGGCTGCCGATGCAAAAGCTATAGCGACTAAAGTGCTGGAGTACATGGTAGGCCAAAAAATAATACAGCCCGAAATTACCGATTGCACACTTACCAAAGAGGGTGGCCATGCACCGGCAGAAAACTACGCCCTGGCATTAGCCGAACCTAACCCGGATATTTTAACCCTGCGCACCAATGGGGTAGAGGTGATAACTCAACGCAGCGCCTTCGATTCGGGAGGATTAGAGGACATACAGTGCCCGGCCTGTAATCAAAGTGTAATAGATGAAGATTGGGGCCATGCCCTGCAGAAGTGGCTGGGCCGTCAGCCAAACAATCAAATTATCTGTCCGTCGTGTGCCTACAATGGTTCTATTACAACCTACATATTTGAACCACCGTTTGTTTTTGCAGAGCTTGGCTTTACCTTCTATAACTGGGGAGATAACCTCAACCCTGATTTTATTACACAATTAGAAGAAATTACCGATTCGCGTATTGCGGTAAGCTTGGGCAAGTATTGACCTTTTTTGCAGGGATCACTCTCAAATCGGGCATTTTATACAAATTCTAATCATTAGCATTTTAACAATATCGGCTTCTACTTGTTTGTAGCACAATAACTTAAGTTTTGGCTTGTAATTTGACGCTAACTTTTAGCAAAATTTATCGTAAGAATTATACAAGATTCCGATAACTATTTCGTTACTTTAGATACGGAAACCGATTATTTAACCTTTTAAATTGTTCTTTATGAATGTGGTAATCCATCCGGTGCATTTTGATGCATCAGCTAACCTTGTAGATTTTATAAACAAGAAATTAACCAAGTTAGAAACCTTCTTCGATAGGATTGTAGAAGCAGAAGTATTTCTGAAACTTGAATCGAAGCAAAGCGTAAAAGATAAAATTGTAGAAATTAAATTACACGTACCCGGCAAAACACTATTTGTAGCCAAAACATCTAAAACATTTGAAGAAAGCACCGACCTTGCTTTACATACCATAGCAGGCCAGCTAAAAAAACAGAAACAAAAAGTAAAAGAGTTTTAAATAAACCAATGAAACGGGAGCAAATGCTCCCGTTTCGCTTTTATAAAAGTGCCTCTACCCTACTGGCCTATGCCATCGCCCGGAGCACTTTTGGGGCGGGCGTGCTACCTTTGGTAAGGCAGGCCGGTAAAATCTCCTTGCAATTTTTATTTTGCATTTTTTGAAAATTCAATTAACTGTTTAGATTTGCGCTCCGTTTTTCAAGACGGAGTGTGTTCATTGTATTATTGTACCAGAAAAATTTACCAGGCCCGCGTAGCTCAGTTGGTAGAGCAGCTGATTTGTAATCAGCAGGTCGGAGGTTCGAATCCATCCGCGGGCTCCAAAAATGTTTTTGCCCTGGCCCTCTGCAAAGAGAAAGGCATAAACAAGGAGTTTTTTCATCATTCACCCGAACTGGGGAGATAGTCAAGTGGCCAACGACAACAGACTGTAAATCTGTCCTCTTACGAGTTCTC
>DATGXP010000116.1:0-2072 GCA_035298845.1 Chitinophagales bacterium | reverse complement strand
AGCCGTATGTCGAATGTTCGATCCATTCTTCTCCCGCAGTGAATTAAAAAAGGACATGTAGCTCCAATGGTAGAGCACCCCGTTGAAGCCGGGGCCGTAATGGTTCGACTCCATTCTTGTCCACTAAATATTGCGTGAATAGTGTAAGGGTAAACACGCCTGTCTTCCAAACAGGGGATTACAGTTCGAATCTGTATTTGCGCACAAAATGGTGAAGCTGGTGTAACGGCAACATGCGGCATTGTGGATGCCGTGATACGAGTTCAATTCTCGTCTTCACCCAAAATATTTGAGAGTGCGCCGGAGTTGGAGAGCCGGGGCGGACTGTAAATCCGTTGCATTTACGCTGAGTAGGTTCGAAATCGAGGTGACGAGATTCATCAACTCCATTAAGAAAAATTAGAGTGGTTGATAATCCTACCACTCTCACAGAAGTAGTAAATTAATAAACAAGTAAAAACAAAAGGAACCATGTAATGATGAAACTAAAAAGCTAATGCCAACGGTTACCAGGTAATACGTTGGCTGTAACAAACTAACGAATTACATAACCGAAAAGGCGATGTGGTGATTAACCACGCCCGCTTTTTAAAACTAATTATATGGAAACCGAAATAATAACCGGTGAGGATATGCACGCCCTGGGTATTACCGATGCAGAAATGCTGAAGGTATTTGGCCGCCTGGCAAATGCAATTATCCGCAACACCGGTATGGAAAAGGCGGTAGCCTTACAGCATATAGCTGACGTATTGCGCGTTCCGTTTTTGTACACCGATGGGTGGAACAAATTCCGCGCAATGGCAACTATGGTGATAGACTATCGTGCACAGGGTAAAATGCTTGCTGTGCCGGATACAGAGCAGGTAATGCGCAACGAGGTAATGCCTTATGCTGTGTTTGGGCAAAAGCACATTGACAAAGGTGCTTTTAGCCAGATGGATGTAGCCATGCGCCTGCCAATAACCGTAGCAGGGGCTTTAATGCCCGATGCACATTCGGGATATGGTTTGCCTATAGGCGGTGTGCTGGCTACCGAAGCGGATAAGATTATACCCTTTGCAGTAGGTGTAGATATAGCCTGCCGTATGTGTATGAGTGTTTTTGATATACCAGCAAACATACTTGATGAGCAAAGCGATTTGCTGAAGAGTTTGTTGCTAAAACACACTGTGTTTGGCACCGGCGGTAAAACGAAAACAAAATACGATAGCAGTATTATCGATAGGCCGGAATGGGAAGAAACGGACAAACTTCGTTCATTGAAAGACAAAGCCTACGAGCAATTGGGAACCTCTGGCACCGGTAACCACTTTGTAGAGTGGGGAGAGGTAGAGGTAACAGCGCCTAACGAAGCGGTTCCGCTACCGGCTGGTAAATACCTGGCCTTGCTCTCACACTCCGGTTCGCGCGGTGTGGGCGGCAGCATTGCAAATGCTTATTCGCGGATAGCTATGCGCAAAACAAATTTGCCGCAGCACGCAAAGCATTTTGCCTGGCTTGACCTTAACAGCGAAGAGGGCTTTGAATACTGGATTGCTATGAATTTAGCCGGTGATTATGCAGCAGCTAATCACCACGAAATTCATAACAAGATGGCGAAGGGACTTGGTGTATATCCGGTTAACCGCATAGAAAACCACCACAACTTTGCCTGGTTGGAGAAACTGCCCGATGGCACCGAAGTGATGGTACACCGTAAAGGCGCAACACCGGCAGGGGAAAACGATTTGGGTATAATACCGGGCAGTATGTCGGCACCGGGGTATGTGGTAAAGGGTAAGGGCTTTGGCGCCTCTATTAATTCTGCTTCGCACGGCGCGGGTAGAATTATGAGCAGGAGCGAAGCGCAAAGAACCATTACCAATGGTGAAATGAATGAGGAGTTAAAACGGTATAAAATAGACTTAACCGGTGGCGGTATAGACGAATCGCCAATGGCTTATAAGAATATAAATACCGTAATGGCCGCTCAAACAGATTTGGTAGAGGTGCTGGCTAAGTTCAGGCCCAGAATTGTAAGAATGGCTTACTCTAAGGAGAGGAGTGAGGATTAATTAACCAAAAATACC
>DATGXP010000115.1:0-10427 GCA_035298845.1 Chitinophagales bacterium | reverse complement strand
GTGTTGCAAAAAGTAACAGGAATGCTAACAGAGTAAAGGTTTGTTTCATAATGGGGCTTTAGGTTAGCTTAAAGATAGAATGAGTATCTACAAAAAAGAAAAATGCCACCCTCTTTTTGTGGGTGGCAAATTAAATGTAAGTTGAATGATTGGTTTTCTAAAGTAAAATTGCAACTAATGTGTGTGTAAAAAAATATTTATATGGCATTGCAAGAGTGGCGCAATATTAGACAGCATCAATAGTGACCACTATATTTTACAGCGCATCCCCTCCTATTTACCTACTAAAAATCTCTTCACTGCAAATTTCCGTTCGCCGTTATGCAGATTTAAAAGATACATACCGCCTGGTAAATCGCTCACAGACAATTGTGTTCTATTAAAGCCTGTTGTAACATTTATTGTTGTTGCGATTACTTTCTGACCCAGCAGGTTTTCTATATCCAGGTTCAATTTCCCGGTGGTGGCATTATCAAATTCTACATTCAGCAAGCCGCTCGTAGGGTTTGGATAAAGCCTGACTACAGGTGCAGCTATCTCTTCAATCTGGTTAGGCACTTCAATAGTGTTCAATACCTCGTTGGTTATAATAGGCGCATTGTAATCGAAATAGATAGCGGCGCGGTTTTGTATCTGCGTGCCGTTGGCCACGTTAGGGCGCTGCTTTACATAGAAAGATACAAAGCCATGGCTGGCCGGTTCGTTGCTGGTGCTATCGGGCAGAAAAATATTATCGAAATAGAAAGCAAGGTGTTTGTTCTGTAAAAAATCGGGGCGCACATTATGCGATGCAATAATACGCTCTACACTGCCGGGGTTAACATCGCTATCGAGTGTATCTACTATTATTACATTTTCGGCATACAGCGTACCTGTATTTTGAAAACGGATGGTATAGTGCAGGAACGAGTCTTCGCGGGTAATAAAGCCCTGCGCTGTCAATCCTTTAGGCGATACTTTCTTGTCGTTGGGGTCGTAAGAACCCACTACCGGCGTAGAAGTACAGTAATCATTATTTACAAAGTTCACATCGTTCTGCACCGGTGTAATATGAGCGCAGTTGGTAATATCGGTACCCAGCGCTACAGTAGCGTCGGTATTAAATACAATTTGAAATAAATTGCCTGCACCCGGCAGCAGACCGTTGGCAAAGTTTGAGAAAATGATTTTGTGGTTAACAGGATCCAGTGTATAGTTAGCTGAGTTTATGCTGGTAGAAACAAATGTTTCATCGCTATCATACTCAAATTCAATTACAGGGTTCATGGTTATGTTGCCGCGGTTGCCGTAGTGCACATACACGGTGTGGTTAAAGCCCGGCCTTGGCACTGTAAGAAAAGTCGCTTCGGTCCACAAATCGTTAGCGGCACGCACGGTATCGAAAAAATCGTTGTCAACTGAATTTTGACCCGCTGTAAGGCCCATCAGCACTATAGGCCCTACAGGACAATTTTGAAAAGTATGATATGGCAGTGTATGGTTAAGCGCATAGTTGCCCGGTGGCAGTATGAATGAGTAAGCGCCATTGGCATCGGTAAAATCGTAATAGCCCGGTATAGCCTGCACATTGATATTAGGGATACCCACATCGCCCGTAGTAAGGGCGCAATCTTTATCCATATCGTTAATTACACGGCCCGATACCTGTGCGGCGCAGGATAAGTTTTGATAACCTATGCTAACGGGATAGCTGGTTGCCTGGCAACCGTTGGCATCGGTAGCATAGGCGCGGTACTGAAACCCTGCCGAAAGGCCGGTAGCAGTAGGCCCATTCTGCCCGTTGCTCCATTGGTAAGTTACCGGTTGCGCTGCATTAAATGCCAATACAGTGGCCGAGCCATCGTTGGTAAAAATACAGCTGGCGTTGGTAGGTGCTACATTCAGCGACATGTTGGAGTATTTGTTTACACAAGCGCCCTTTACAGTAGAACAACCGTTGGCATCGGTAACTGTAACATAATAGCCACCGGAAGCTACACCGGTAATGTGCTGTGTAACAAAGCCGTTGCTCCAGTTAAAAGTATATGGTGCGGTACCGCCAGCGATATAACTGCTGACGTTTCCGGTAGCAGTGTTACACAATGCCGGCGATGAATACAAGGTGACACTCACAATGTTTTGATACTGTATGCTTGTATGATAAGCACCGGTGCAGCCGTTGGCATCGGTAACCGTGCAGGTGTACATACCTACTGCAAGACCGGTGGCGGTTTGGGTAGTTTGTACCGGGGTGGTGCTCCACTTATAGGTATATGGGCCGGTAGAACCGGAAACAGTAGCTGTGGCGGAACCGGTAGGCGAAATGCACGATGTGTTGGTGCGTGTTATGTTTACGGTATACGACGGCACGTTATCGATGTATGCACTGGCTGCTACTGTGCAGCCCGAAGTATCGCTTACAGTAACCGAATAATAACCCTGCGACAACTGGGTAACAGAGCTGGCGCTTGTACCATTAGACCATGCATAGCTATAGGGTGGTGTACCCAGTAGAGGGGTTAGTGTTATGGTGCCGCTATCGTTATTGCATTTCTCGTTGGTCTTTACCAGGTTAGGCTGTATAGGCGATGTATAGCCTACATACACACTCATGGCACGCATACAATTATTGGCATCTAACACGGTGCCCTGGTAGCTGCCTACCGAAAGCCCTGTGGCGGTTATGGTAATTTGCTGTGGTACAGTGCTCCACAGATAAGTATAGGGCGGTACGCCGCTTTGCGGAATAATAGTGGCGGTGCCGTTGTTAAGGTTACACAACTCGGGCGTGCTGGTACTGGTGGCATTGATGGGCAAATCGTTGGCAATGTTTACTACGCGTGTTACGGCACAGTTGGTGGCATCGTTGATAGTAACCCGATAGGTGCCGCCCAGTAGATTGCCTACCGAGTCGGTGGTTTGCGGGGGCACGGTGCTCCACTGGTAAGTAAAAGGCGATACACCACCACCGGTGATATGGACTGCCGCACTGCCCAACTGCGGGCAGTGGTGCGGGTGCGAGGTAATATTAAATGCATAGGTAGCGCTATCCATTATAGTAAAGGGTATAGTATCGCCGCCCCACCAGTTGGTGTAATACATGAGTACACAGCCGGATGCATCCCTAACCTGCAAATGATAATTACCGGCTGATAAGTTGTGTAATGTATCGCCACCTATACTATGGTTCCAAATTATATTAAAGGGCGGTGTGCCGGTTAAACTATCTATCCATGCAGCACCATTGCCGGCACCGCAAATTTCAGGCGTGGTTCTTACCACGCCACTTACTACCGAACTGCCAGCTCCACCCCCGGTACAACCGGTAGCTGTATTATTATTGTTATCGGTTACGGTTACACAATAGGTGCCGGGGTAGTTTTGAATAAACTGGGTGGATGAGCCATTGGACCATGCATAGTAGTAAGGCCCAGTGCCACCAGTAGCGGTGACACCAATATAGCCCATGCTATCCCAATTGCAGAAAGGGGTACCCGAAAAATTAAGCGTGATGCCCTGGGCGCGGGTATCGAACCCATATAAAAATAGAATAATTACAACTGCGAGGTTAAATAGTGTTTTCATAGTTAGTGGTTTGATACTTAGAGCAGGCGGCAGGATATTTAGTTGCATACGGCCTATCAAATATTATTATGCATTAGCATGCAACCCTATTTATTTAATTACCATCAGCAGCATTTATTAAAAACAAAAATGCCACTCAGTAAACTGAATGGCATTTTCTATAAATTAAAAACAATAGCTGCTTATACAGTCATTATCTCTTTCTCTTTTACCTCTAAGTGTTTCTCTACCTTTGTAGAAAAATCGTTGGTAATGTTCTGAATATCGGTTTCTGCGCTCTTAGCAGCATCTTCAGGCAGGCCATCCTTTAAGAACTTCTTTACTTTCTCGTTCGCATCTTTGCGGATAGTGCGCAAAGAGATACGGCATTTTTCGGCTTCGTTCTTGGTGTTCTTCACCAGGTCTTTGCGGCGCTCTTCGGTCATGGCAGGCACGTTCAGGCGGATTATCTTACCGTCGTTCTGTGGTGTAATACCGATGTTAGCTTTCAGAATTGCCTTTTCAATTTCGGCCAATACAGAAGCATCCCATGGCTGAATGGTAATAGAGCGTGCATCGGGTGTAGATATGTTACCTACCTGGTATAGCGGGGTCATAGCGCCGTAGGCGTTTACTTCTATGCCATCCAGCATACCTGCACTGGCGCGGCCTGTGCGTATTTTAGATAATTCAAATTCGAAATGCTCCAACGCCTTGCCCATTTGGTTGCGGGTATCGGCTAATAAATTTTTTACGTCCTGGTCGGTCATAATAATTGGTGTTAAATGTTTATGTTATTGTCGGTTTACTTCCTGGTGTTGTTATCGGTTACAATTGTACCTATTTTTTTGCCATCCAGCACCTTCTTCAGGTTACCCTTTTTGTTTACATCAAATACAATGATAGGCAGGTGGTTTTCCTGGCAAAGGGTAAAGGCCGTTAAATCCATTACGCTTAGCTTCTTCTTTAAAGCTTCGCCGTAGGTGATTTTGTCGTACTTTTTAGCCTTAGGGTTTTTCTCAGGGTCGCTGTCGTAGATGCCATCTACACGGGTGCCTTTCAAAATTACGTTGCATTCAATTTCGGTAGCGCGAAGGGCAGCAGCTGTATCGGTAGTAAAGTAAGGGTTACCAGTGCCGGCACCAAAAATTACCACGCGGCCTTTCTCGAGGTGCCTTACAGCACGGCGCTTAATAAATGGCTCAGCTACTTCTTTCATTTCGATAGCCGAAAGCAAACGGGTGTTTACACCTATTTTCTCCAGCCCGCTTTGCAGCGCCATGCTATTGATAACCGTAGCCAGCATACCCATGTAGTCGCCCTGCACACGGTCTATGCCATTGGCAGTAGCCTGTATACCTCGGAAGATGTTGCCGCCCCCTATTACAATGGCTACCTGCACACCGGCGTCGACAGCCTGTTTTATTTCGGCAGCGTATTGCATTACCATATCGGCATCAATACCAAACTGCTTATTGCCCATTAAAGATTCACCGCTTAATTTGAGAAGGATTCGCTTGTAGTTCATAGCGGACGTGAAAATAAGAAAGCCGCCTTAATTGCATAGAGCTAAAAAAACAGAAGCCCCACTTTTAAAAAAAGGGGAGCTTCTGTAAAAATGCTGCTTGTGCACTAAACCCCGCACGTAGGCGCATAAAACAACCTGCCGTAAGCCACAAACAGGGCCAGGGCCATAATGCCCAGGTTCATAGGCAGGGCCTGCCACTCGCTACGCTTTACATGGAACAAGGCCGCAAACAACATATTTAATGCTAAGCCTAATGCCGCTACACCTGTAAGCACGGGCACTATACCAGTAAGCCACGGCAGCACCAGCCCCAGGGCTATAAGCAGCTGCGATACACCTACAAAGCGAACCAACGATACTGATACGTCTTTCACCCACGGCATTTTTACAGCCAGCTCATCTATTGGTTTAAAAGTTTTCATAGTTCCTGCCATTAAAAAAAGGGCGGCCAGTAACCCCTGCACAATCCAAAGCGCTGTATTCATATATTTTAGTTTTTTGTTGGCACAAAACTATTTACCTTTGCTATACTTTAGTAACTACTATACTTAAGTATACCGATATACATTTGTATAGCAACAATGAAAACATGGCAACAAAGACAGCATCTACACACAATCAATCCGCGTGCAAAAGCCACGCGCTACCGGTAAAAGACACTCTGGACGTAATAAGCGGCAAGTGGAAACTACCTATACTGGGGTCGTTGATGTTTGAGAAAAAGCGGTTTAAAGAACTGGAACGTGAGATAACCAGTATAACGCCGCGCATGCTTAGCAAAGAACTGCGCGAACTGGAAATGAACCAGCTAATAAGCCGGACGGTTTATGCTACTATACCAGCCACTGTAGAGTATGAGATAACACCTTATGGCTTAACCTTAAGAAAGGTGCTGGAGGCAATGGCTGAGTGGGGCACACAGCATAGGAAGAGGATAATTGGCAGTAAAAAGAACTCTAAACCCGCAACTGTTTAAACAATTTTATGCTGGCAGTACATTGGACCCCGGTAAGCAATACCGGCAACGTATTAAAAAACGGCATCCGTAAATCGAAGACCGGGCTTTACTGTTTTCCACTTACCGGCAATAAACGTTTAGATGCATGGTGGGTGAAATATTTCAACCAGTATGTAAGTGACAGAAAAAAGTATGTAGGTATAGTTTTCAGAATTACAGAAGAGGATATGCCAGCATGCTTCTCTCATTGGATAGGAAACACTACCAAAGATAGTTTCACCAAAGAGATAAAAAGTATAAAAGAACTTACGAATGCATTTAGGGAAACACTTGTTTGGAGAATGGCTGAAACAACCTTACACCGTAAGCATCCAGACCGGCTTATAACACATGAAGACATTGATAAACTAAGTGCAAGGCTCATGAAAGCCGACTCTACCATTTCACTAAATAGAGAGCTGCAATCTTATGACCTCAGAAGCTTTGCATTTGACGACCACCAGATTGTATTATCGCATTCTATACCTGCCAAAAGAATAATTAAAGTATTGCCCCAAGGCAATGAACATGGCAGAATACTAAAGCGCTATAAACAGCATAGAGTAAAACATCGTAACTATCTGCACATGTAACCAAATAAAAAAAGCGCAACCCTTTCGGATTGCGCTTTTGTATTTATTGCTAACTGAAGACAGCCAATTACTTAGCAGCTCCTCTTTCTACTCTCTTGAATGCTGTTACAGTCAATCCGCTTTCGGCAGCGCCTAATACCTGTTGAACTGTTTTGCTGCCATCTTTTACGAATGGCTGAGTAAGCAGGGTGTTTTCTTTAATGAAAGTCTGGCCTGCACCTTCTGCAATTTTTTCCAGGATGTTTTCTGGCTTGCCGGCGGCTACTGCTTTTTCTTTAGCGATTGCTTTTTCTCTTTCAATAGCTTCGGCAGGTACACCGCTGGCATCAACTGCTACCGGGTTCATAGCGGCAATTTGCATTGCTACATCTTTACCCACAGTAGCTACTGCATCGTTCAATGGCTTATTTACAGCTACCAATACACCGATTTTGTTACCCATGTGGTTGTAAGCTACTACACCTTCGCCGGTGATAGTTTCGTAAGCCGATACGTTGATTAGCTCGCCGATAGCCGATACCTTCTCCTGAACTTGTGATTTAACGGTAGAGCCGTTCAGTTCAAGGTTTAACAGGTCTTCTAATGTAGCCGGAGACTTAGCCAAAGCCAGTTCAGCTATATCGGTTGCAAACTTTACAAATGAATCGTTTTTGCCTACGAAATCAGATTCGCAAGAAAGATATACAGCTACACCTCTTTTGTTATCATCCGATGTTTTTGCTATTACCACACCTTCGGCGGCTGCACGGCCGGCACGTAGCTCGGCTACCTTAGCACCTTTTTTACGTAGAAAATCTATCGCCGCTTGTACATCGCCGTTAGATTCGGTCAATGCTTTTTTACAATCCATTAAACCTGCGCCTGTCAGGTTTCTTAATTCGTTTACTTGTGCTGCTGTTACAGTTGCCATTTTTTATTGATTATTTATTAATGTTTATTGATTATTAAAAACATACTGCTCTTGTTTATTAAACGAAGAAGCCAAGTGTTTTAAACCTGGCTGCCTCGTATATACTTGCCGGTAAAGTACCGGCACCGTTGGTATTAATTACGGTTTCTTGGCACCAAAGCCGCCACCAGTTCTTGGCCTGTTACCGCCACCGCCGCCGCGTGTGTTACCACCGCCGCCAGGACGTTTTTTAGCAGGACCACGGCTCTTATCATCTTTCTTCACGCCGCCATCTTCTTCAAGACCACGCAGACGCTCGTTTTCTACAAACTCTTCGTCTGCATCTGCGCCGTCTACACCTTCCTGCGAAGCTGAGCGCTCAGCCAAACCTTCTGCAATTGCATCAGCAATGTAGTTGGTAAGTATCATGATAGATTTTGCAGCATCATCGTTGCCAGGGATAGCAAAGTCAACCTTAGTAGGATCGCTGTTGGTATCTACTATACCAATAGTGTTTACGTTAAGGCGCTGAGCTTCTTTCAACGAAATGTTTTCGTGCATGATATCTACCAGGAACAGAGCAGCCGGAACACGGTTCATAGCAGCTACACCGCCAAGTACCTTCTCCATTTTCTCCTTCTCACGGGTAAGTACCAATTTCTCTTTTTTGGTTACGCTTTCCAGTGTACCATCTTCAAGCATTTTCTCGATGCTCTGCATCTTCTTGATTGACTTGCGGATAGTGCTAAAGTTAGTAAGCATACCACCTAACCAACGCTCGGTTACATATGGCATACCCACGCGCTTAGCAGCTTCTTTCACCACTTCTTTTGCCTGTTTCTTGGTAGCAACAAACAAAATTTTGCGACCGCTTTTTGCTATCGACTTTGCAGCCTGAGCAGCTTCCTCCAGTTTATCTGAAGTGCGGTTAAGGTCTATGATATGGATACCTTTCTTTTCGCCGAAAATGTAAGGCAACATTTTTGGGTTCCATTTTCTTTTCAGGTGACCGAAGTGAACCTGTGCCTCTAGCAATGCTTTATGTTCTAATCTTTCCATTTCTTTTAATTGATTGAGTTCAACAATTGATTAACGCTTACTGAATTGTTCCTGCTTACGAGCCTTGCGAAGACCAGTCTTCTTACGCTCAACTTTGCGGGCATCTCTGCGCAGCAACTTGGCTTTCTTAAGCGGCGGGCGCTTTTCAGGGTTATCAATAATAAGTGCACGGCTAATGGCCAACGAAATTGCTTCAGCCTGGCCTTTGATACCGCCACCAAATACGTTTACAGATATATCGAATTTACCTTCGCTATCGGCAGTCTTTAAAGGCGCTTCCACCTTGTTCTGCAGGTACTCTAACGAAAAGAAGTTCTTGTAGTCTTTACCATTTATAGTGATAACTCCGCTACCAGCCTTGATAAAGGCACGGGCAACAGATGCTTTTCTTCTACCTACTGTTATGTTCTCCATAATTAAAGGGCTTTTGGTTTTTGTGCAGCATGTGGATGCTCGGCACCTTCGTAAACAAATAGTTTGGTAAACAGTTTATCGCCCAGTGAGCTCTTAGGAAGCATACCTTTTACAGCGTGCTCGATAAGTTTGTTTGGGTTTTTATCGATAAGCTCGGCAGGGGTAGCAAAACGCTGACCACCCGGGTGACCAGTGTAACGAACCAAAGGACGGTCAGTCATCTTTTTACCAGTCATACGAACTTTCTTAGAGTTGATAACGATTACGTAATCGCCACAATCCATGTTTGGAGTAAAGGTGGCCTTGTGTTTTCCGCGTAGTACAGAGGCAATTTTGGTAGTCATACGACCCAAAGTTGCGCCATCTGCATCTACAATAAACCACTCGCGCTTCACTTCCTTATCGGAAACTGTGCGGGTGCTATAGCTGCGTGATTGCATGATGAATAATTTTTGTTTTTTGTTTATCCCTGTTTTTCAAGGGAGCGCAAAAGTAAAATCATCCCCTTATTTTGCAAACATTTTAGCACTTATTTTTACAGGCACCTTTGTAAGTAGCTGATAATGAGTATTTGGATGGCGCAGTTTTTAATTTTACCTTTGTCCTACAACACGCAAAAATGCCGATATTTTCAGAAAATATTGTTTACCGAAGTCCATTAAATACCGAAAAGGCGCTGGAAGCTGTTACTAATTCTATAGAAAAGAATGGGTTAACGCAACTTGAATATTGGACACAGCCAGCAAGATTTTTTAAGGGAAAGGTTGATACAAATAGCTTTAAGCTTACTTATTGTGGCAATCACAACAGTCGCCCGTCCATTTCAGTTGACCCATACATATTAGGCCATATACAGCCAACAGAAGATGGAAGCTTAATTGAGGTAAAAATTTCTTATCCTAGTTCGCGTACTACTGTTGTTGCAACACTTACAATAAGCTTGTTATTTGGGGCAGCAGTAGCAGCAGGGGTGGGAATAATAATAGGGCTTATACTTGCAAGTATTTCGTTGTTAATCAATCTGCTTTTTTACAAATGGAAAAGCTCGCATACTAAAGTTTTATTAGAAAATCTCTTTCATACAACAGGCGAAGATCAATAAGTCACCTCTGCCTCTAAACTCTTTATCAGTGGTTGAAACCACTGGCAGCCGGATAAGAGGAATATCTTTTTTTAATGATGGACTGGAAGTCCATAAACGGCCAATACAGAGTTTGTATTTAGCGGACTTCTAGTCCGCAATGAAAACAGATGTATTTGTTCCTTTTATCAATGTGCCGTTGATTTTAATCGACGGCAAAAACTACCTCCCCATCCTAAACCCTTCCAGCTTTTCGAAGGCCCAGGTAGCGGCATGGTTGGTAAATGTGTAAAACACCACTATAGGTATAAAGAAGAACATAC
>DATGXP010000114.1:0-9345 GCA_035298845.1 Chitinophagales bacterium | reverse complement strand
TGCAAAATAGATAAGCGCCTTTTTAACCGGTACCTGCTGCAACCAAACTGCCAGCAGGAATAGAAGCGGAAGAAAAAGAATTCCCCCTTCTTTTGACAGTAAGCACAACAAATAGGTGGCCGATGCACTTGCAACGGTTCGCCAGTTAAGTTCTTTACTGTTCAACAGGATGTTTGCTGTTACTACAAAAAACAGGAAACAAAGTATTTCGTCGCGGCTTTTTATGTTAGCCACAACCTCGGTATGCACCGGGTGCGCCAGAAACAGCAGCGTTACAAAAAACGGCAGCAAATAACTTTGGTTATAAAATACCCTTTTCAGCAATTTGTAAAGCATAAAACCTGATAGGCTATACAAAAGCACCTGCACCAGGTGATGTATAAAAGCATTATCCGGGCTTAACTGCCACTCTACTGCAAACATTATCAGCGACAACGGGCGGTACAGTCCGCTGTTTTGCTCCCAATAGCCCTGCCAGTAAAAAGTAGTAAGTATTTTGCCTATGCCCGCTATGCCTTGCTGAACAAATTTGTTTTGAAAAATTACAGCCCGGTCATCTAAAACAAAACCATGCTGCAAGGTGTTGGCATACAAAAGCAAAGGCAATAACAGTAAAATGAAGGGGGCAACTTGCTCCATCCAATTCAACTTGTATACGCTTACTTCCTTTTTTGCCACAGTTTATTTTTTCGGCTTAAAGAAAAGAAAAAATAGTATCGGATGGATTTATTGCAGCAAAAACAAACAGGCCGGTGCTGCGGTGTAATAGAAAATGCTTTTAAGGGCTATGCGCTTATTATACTATACCAAACAAAATATTTGCATTGCGCGTGGTGGTTTCCGCTACTTCTTTTACGCTTTTGGTCAGGGCTTCGGCCAGTGCATCGCATACCAGTTTGCTATAGGCAGGCTCGTTGCGTTTGCCGCGGTGGGGCACCGGTGTTAAGTAGGGTGCGTCGGTTTCAAGCACCAGGTTGTCCAGCGTTAATTGTTGCAACACTTCCTTTAACCCAGAGTTTTTATAAGTAAGCACGCCACCTATCCCCATATAAAAGCCAAGGTCTATAATTTGTTTGGCTTCATCTACCGTGCCGCCAAAGCAATGGAATACACCCTTTATTTTGCCCTTGTACTTGCTCACCACATCAATACAATCCTGCGTGCTTTTGCGGCTATGTATAGCTATGGGCAGGTTGCGTGCTATAGCCATTTGTATCTGCCGCTCAAAGGCAATCAGCTGCTGCTCTTTGTGCGTCAGGTCCCAATGGTAATCTAAGCCTATTTCACCTACGGCGTAATACTTCTTACCGCTATCCAGGTATTGATCTACCAGTTTTAGCTCTGCTTCAAAATCATCTTTCACACTGCAGGGGTGCAGGCCCATCATGGCGTAAATCTTCACTTTATTTTGCTTCAGTTCAGATAAGGCTATCAAGCGTTCGTGTGTTTCGCTGTCTATAGCCGGCAGAAATATTTTATCCAGCCCATTAGTCTGTGCGCGCAGTAGTAGCGCCGGTAGGTCTTGTTCAAACTCAGGTAAATAAAGGTGGCAATGTGTATCTATCAAACTCATAATTTTTCAAACTTAAATCCTTTCTCAGTAAAGTGTTCCAGTATTTTCGGCAATGCAAATTCTACTTTTGGTTTCGCTTTCAGGCTATCGTGCATTACAATAATTGAACCGGCCTCAGCATTTTTTAAAACATTATCCAACACCTTCTGCCCAGCCATAGTCAAATCAAAATCAAAACTAAGCACATCCCACATTATAAGCGAGTATTGAGATTTGAGTAGTGAATATTGAGAGGGCTTCAGCTTTCCGTAGGGAGGACGAAATAAAGTCCGGTGCCCGATGTCCGAAGCCGGAAGTGAATCCCGTAATACCTGTTGGCACTTATCTATGTTGTCGAAGTATTCCTTATCACCCGTGTTCCATCCGTTCAGGTGGTCGTAGGTGTGGTTGCCTATGCTGTGCCCTTCGGCCAGTATACGCTCAAATATTGCCGGGTTGGCTTTGATGTTTTTACCAATACAAAAAAAGGTGGCCTTCGCATTATACTTCTTCAATTCATCCAGCACAAAAGGGGTAATCTCGGGTATGGGGCCGTCGTCAAACGTTAAATACAGGTTGCGCGCTGTGGTGTTTACCTTCCACACGCACTCGCGGTACACAGCGGTAAGCAGCGAGGGTGTTTTGGTAAAGAGCAGGGCGTCGAGCATCAGGTTGTTCAGTAAACGTTGCAAATTTAATTATCGCTTAATAACTAACTTGCCCGCTATGTTCAAATATTTATTTTCGCCCCAATAGATACAATTATGGAAAGAAGAGTAAGAGTTCGTTTTGCGCCGTCGCCTACGGGGCCATTGCACCCGGGTGGCATACGTACGGCATTGTATAACTACCTGCTGGCTAAAAAGCTGGGGGGCGATTTTATACTGCGGGTAGAAGACACCGACCAGAACCGTTTTGTGCCCGGTGCCGAAGAGTTTATCATCAGCGCGCTTAAGTGGTGTGGTATAGAGCCTAACGAAGGTGTAGGATTTGGCGATGGCCCCCATGCGCCCTACCGCCAAAGCGAGCGTAAGCACCTGTACCGCCAGTATGCCGATAAGCTGATAGCCAGCGGCAACGCTTATTATGCGTTCGACACTGAGGAGGAGGTAGAAAAGATGCGTACCGATTTGATTGCACAAGGCAACCCGAGCCCGTCGTATAACTCTATCACCCGCCAGTATATGAAAAACTCCCTCTCGCTACCGCAGGATGAAGTAGAGAAGCGCCTGGCCGCCGGCGACCCGTATGTTATACGCTTTAAAATGCCGCGTAACGAAGAGGTGAAATTTTACGATGAAATACGCGAGTGGGTGGTGTTTAACACCGCACAGCTAAGCGATGCCGTATTGCTTAAAAGCGATGGCATGCCTACCTACCACTTAGCCAACGTGAGCGATGATTACATGATGCAGATAACCCACGTGATACGCGGCGAGGAGTGGCTGAGCAGCGCACCGCTGCACGTGTTGCTTTACCGTGCCCTGGGTATAGAAGATGTGATGCCTAAATTTGCCCACCTGCCCCTGCTGCTAAAACCGGATGGCAATGGCAAACTGAGCAAACGCGATGGCGACCGCCTGGGCTTTCCGTTTTTTGCCATTAACTGGCACAGCACCGACCCGGAGACCGGCCAGCCAACTGTGAGCGAAGGCTACCGCGAAAAAGGTTTCTTCCCCGAGGCGTTTATGAACTTTTTGGTATTGCTTGGCTGGAACCCCGGCGATAACCGCGAAGTGCTAAGCATAGATGAAATGATTGAGCTGTTTACGCTGGATAAAGTACACAAGGCCGGCGCCCGCTACGATTACGAAAAGGCTAAGTGGTTCAACCACCAATACCTGAAAGCCAAGCCCGATGCCGAGCTGGCTGCTATTATTAAAGACAGGATTATTGCCAAAGGCTACGAGTACGATGCTGCCTACGCGCAGGAGTTTTGCCGTCTGATGAAGGAGCGCGCCACCTTTATTAACGATTTGCTGGAGATGGGTTATTACTTTTACGAAGACATAAAAGTGTTTGACCTTGAAACTATTAAGAAGAAATACAGTAAAGATAACCGGGCACGTTTTGATGCAGTAGCCGGTGTTGTTAATTCAGTAGGCGATTTCAGCGCTGCCGAAATAGAAAAAGCGGTGAAAGAGTATGCAGCAGCCAACGCTATTAAAATCGGGGAAATAATGCCTGTGCTGCGTTTGGCACTGGCTGGTACTATGCAGGGGCCACCTGTGTTTGATATGATGGCGCTGCTGGGAAAAGAAAAATCTGTAGCGCGTTTAAAAAAATCGTTCGATTATTTTGATTCGTTGTAGGTTGTGTTAACATTGGCTTTGAAAAAAGAAATAACAAAAGGCTTTAATCTGCCAAGCAGATATCCTTATTTTTAGAAAAAATATTTTTTAGAAAAAACTTTTCTTACAACATTTGTTCGTATTAAATTTACCCTTACAAAATCTTTAACCGAAAAAACCGAAACCATGGCGCGCAAAAAAAAGAGCGAGGAGGATGATGACAAGAAATTGAAAAAATCTGCCAAAAAACAAGAAGAAGAGGAAGATGATGATGACAAGCCTAAGAAAGGCTCGAAGAAAAAATCGGACGATGACGACGATGATGAGGATGATGAAGAAGTAGAAGATGAGTATGAAAAATCGGAAGACGAAGAGTCGGAAGATGAGCCATCGGTAGACGATTTAAAATCTATGAAAGATCTGGAAGAGTTTGACGATATCATCGAAAAACGCTCATCGGGCAAGGGCCGTAAAGCATCTAAAGCAGATGAGTACGATGATGAAGACTTTGAAGATTTTGACGATTTTGGAGAAGATGACGACGACGATTTTGGCGGCGGTGGTGGCCGTGGTGGTTTTGATGACGACTATTAGTTATAATATATAAAGCGCTAAAATGCGGAATGAACGAAAGTTTCATTCCGCATTTTTATTTTTGAGGTAGCAATATGAAAAGACCAATACGAATATTAGTAGCCAAAGTAGGGCTGGATGGCCACGACCGCGGCGCGAAAGTAATAGCCAGCGCACTGAAAGATGCCGGTATGGAGGTGATATATACCGGCCTGCGCCAAACGCCTGAGATGGTGGTAAACGCCGCCCTGCAAGAGGACGTAGACGCCATAGGCATAAGCATACTTAGTGGTGCGCACAATACGGTGTTCCCCAAGGTACTGGCGCTGATGAAAGAGAAAGGCCTGAACGATGTGCTGCTTACCGGCGGCGGCATAATACCCGATGATGATATGCAAACACTGCGCGCCTCCGGCTGCGGCGAGTTGTTCCCGCCCGGCACACCTACCGCCCAAATAGCCGAATACATTAAAGGCTGGGTGAAAGAGCATAGGAGTTTTTAATCCTGTTTTGTCAAATTCTTCACCACATGCCCCTGTTACCACCCAAATACGACACACTGCTGATAGATTATAAAGTAGTGATTAAGAAAAATAAATTGCGCATGGCAATCTTGTTTTCTTTTCTGCCGGTTACGGCAGTAATCACTTTGCTGCTTTATAAATTTACTTTGGGTTATATCTCTAATGGATTATGGATAGTGGCCCTACTTCAATTTGTGTTTTTTGGTATTGCCATTTGGCTTGTAAAAAGAAGCCCTGTATTGCTGGAGATAGATACACAGAAGAAGACAATAACAGTAAAAAACGAAAAAGCCTATAACCAGGCAGATGCGCTTGTGTTGAATATATCGGAAATGAAAGGCACTAGTGGATATACCTACGATTATCTGCAATTGGCGCTTAAAAACGGTGACCCTGTAAAACTGTTGCGTATAGAGAATTCAATATTCTCCAGGGATAAAGAAGGAGAGCAATTAGCTGCCTTTATTGCCGAAGCAACCGGGCTGCAATTGATACGCGAGAGCAAAAGGTAATTCATAAGGCGTGCAGTTACCTGCAAGTCGTACCAAACTATCACTACTTCGCCCCCTTCCTCACCACCCTAAACTGTTTGGGCATTTCGCCAAGGGCGCAGCAGGCTACTATCTCTGCTATGCGCTTTTGGCGGGTTTCGGCTTGTTTGGCCAGCACCAGCCATTGCAATAGCATCCGCTTGTTGCTGCGGCTAAGGGCTGTGAAGTATTCTTTCGCTTTCTTACTCTTAAATGCTTTATCAAGGTCGGGGGGCACTATCAGTTCCTCCACTTCATCCAGTATAGTCCACGAGCCATTGGCTTTGGCGACTTCTATTACGGCAAGCCCGGCCTTAGCCATTTGCTTATCGGCTATCAGCCTTTCAATCTTTTCTTTGTTCACTTTGCTCCAGGTGCTGCTGGCTTTGCGCTTGCCAAAAAACTGCATAAACTTTTCATCGTCTATAGGCCGGCGCACACTGTCTATCCAGCCAAAGCAGAGGGCTTCATCTACAGCATCGCTCCAGTTAATAGTAGGGGTATTGGTTTTCTTTTTATAGCAGATAAGCCACACCGCCTGTTGGGTAAGGTGGTTCTTTTGTAGCCATTGCCGCCAGTGCTTGCGGCTGGTAGGGCAAAATGTGTCAACTTCTTTTTTCAGGTTTATTGGTTTCATAGCCACTAAAATAACATGGGCCATTAAGATAACAACCTAGGGCAGTTAGAGATTTAACTGCAGAGAAATCAGAGAAGGCAGGATTCGAAGGTTTGATTGGCAGTAGGGTTATCTTTCGAAAAATCCTGGTTAATCATTAGCTCCAGCTTTTCTTTCAACAGGTCGCCGTTACAGGGTTTTCTGATAAAAGCCCTGGCCCCAAGGGCCCGCGTTTCTTCTACTTCTAGGGTAGAGGTAGACAGCATAATCACCGGTATTTTTTTAAGGTGTTCACTTTTGGCTATTTCTGCCAGGCACTCCAGCCCGTTCATGCGCGGCATATTTATATCCATAAAGATAAGATCGGGCAACACGGGCAGGCTTTCCAGCTTGGCTATGGCGGCAATTCCGTCTTCGGCTATATCCTGCAATACTACATTGCCAATGTTTTTTATGGCCATCTTAAAAAAGAACTGGTCGTTTTTGTCATCTTCTACCAACAAAATATTTTTTGAGCAGGTCATCAGTGGTTACTATTTTAATTTCTTATGTGAGCTTAGTTTAAAAGGGCTACAGCACGGTTGCTGCGACTAAAATCGAGGCTTACCGTATATTCTATTTTATTGCGTAGCAGCTCCTCGCTGCTTGGTTTTTGTATAAAGGCGCAGGCTCCCATAGCACGCGTTAGTGTGGCCTGTTGCGCCGAAGTAGAAAGCATTATTACCGGTATATTTCTAAGGTAAGGGTTTTTAATGATTTCTGCCAGGCATTCCAGGCCGTTCATCAGCGGCATGTTTATATCCATAAAAATCAGGTCGGGTAAGGTGGTAGAGTGCAGTAAGTTGTCCAACGCATCTATACCATTGATTGAGATATGCTGCAGTGCTACATTATCTAGGGTGCTGATGGCGTTTATGAAAAAACTTTGGTCGTCTATGTCGTCTTCTACCAGCAGGATGTTTTTTATAGGTTGCATGGTGCGTGCTTGTGGGTGAATTGATACTGCAAGATAGCCATGTGCCAGCTTAATACGTTGCACAATTTGGGGAATTAGTTACATTATTTACATGTTATGTTAAATGACATATCTATTATTTGTAAATGTTTTTAATAAATATAGTGCTGGGTGTATTGCGTTCTGCTGCTATGGTAATAGCTGTTAAGGCCATGACGTTAGCAATCGTAATTGCTTTTAATTACGGTAGATATCATTTTAAACTGCTGGTTGGCATGAAAACAATGTGGGGAATGGGCAGGTATAATAATGCCGCAACCTAAGTCGAGATGGTGTATTTTTTTTTCGATTGTTACTTCTGCAGTGCCGTGTATAATCTGCACGTAAGTATCAAAGGCAATGGTCTTTTCGCCCAGTTCTTCACCGGCATCAAACGACATGGCTGTAATGTTGCCCGTAGTTTTGCGTATAATAGTCTTGCTCAGCACTGCATTGGGCACATACTCTATTATCTCAACAATAATATGGGCGTTGGCTTTCTTTAGTTCTAAGCTGTTAGTATAGTCACCTTCTTCGTTCTCTGGCTTTGCCATGGGGTCATTGGGTTTAAAAATCTTCTTTACAGGCTGTCCAATGTTACCCGTCTTTGCTGTTTAAGCGATTTAAAAAAAGAAGGAGTAAGGCCGGTTACTTTTTTAAATTGATTGGATAAATGAGCGCTGCTGCTATAATGCATTTTGTTGGCAATCTGGCTCAGGTTCAGTTCATCATATAGTATCAACTCTTTCACCTTTTCAATTTTGTGCATTATAATGTAGTGCTCAATAGTAATACCTTTTACTTCAGAAAAGGTATTACTTAGGTACGTATAGTCGTAATTCAGTTTTTCGCTCAGGTATTGCGAGAACTTTACGGTGGGCAGTTCATCGCTGTAGTGCACCATTTCTATAATTACATTCTTGATTTTTTCAATTAGCACAGCCCGCTTGTCATCCATCAGTTCCAGGCCTGCATTGCGCAGCCCCACTTTCAGGCGTTTGCATTGGCGGTCGGTTAGTTCTTCTTTAAGCTCTATTTCACCCAATTCGATGTTGGTGTACCTAATCCCAAGTTTTTCAAGCTCGGATTTTACTACCATTTTGCAACGGATAGTCACCATGTTTTTAATGAAATATTTCATTACGGACAGTAAGAGTGGTTAAGGTGGGTATAATGCATACGTAAAGGTGTACTTTATAAAATAAAACCTGCTGTTAATTTGTGGTGTATTTACTCGTAGCCACTTTTTATTACTGTTAAAAGCATTTTGAATGGGCCGTTAGGCTCTATATGGCTGGGTTGGTGTGCCGGTATAATAATGCCCTGACCGGTTAACAGCGTGCTCGATTTTCCCGCTATTACAATATGCGCGCTGCCATCTATAATTTGTGCGTAGGTATCAAATGGAGAGGTCTTTTCATTCAACCCCTCACCGGTATCAAATGATAACGCATTGATAGAGCCGGTGGCTTTTTTCATAATCGATTTACTTACCACCGCATTGTGTTCGTATTCTATTAGTTCTACAATAATATGTGCTTCGCCTTTAGGTACTTCACCATTTGGCTTGGTTTCATTTTCCAGTTTTGTTGTATCCATAGTATGGCTTACGCCTGTTATTTTTATATAGACAAAGTTCGTGCATTTGGCTGCGGTTACCTTACATAATTCCGTAAACCATTTACATCATTTACAGGTAAGTGTTTTTTGCGTAACACGTGGGGGTATATAAAAAGCAAATCCCCGCCGGGGCGGGGATTTGCCAAAAAACAATTACGAATTGCCCTTTTACTTTTTTGCTGTAGTATCTGTATCAGTTACGGTTTCCTCCTTGCCATCGTTGGCTTCAGTTGTGTCGGTAGTTTTTTTAGGTGCTGTAGGCGTTGTAGAAGTTACTGTCTGCTCGGCAGTAGATGTTGGTTCTTTTTTTTCTACATCGGTTTTGTGTGTGGGTGCATTGCCTGTTTTATCGGGCGTGCTCTCGTTTGTTTTATTGTTATCCATAGTGCTGTAATTTATTTGCGAAAGAATTTTCACAACACAAAGGTACCAGCATCCACAGGCTGTACTGTACATAATTAGCCAGTATATTTACATCATTCACATGTAGTATTTAAATCTATATCCCTTGTTTTTAATTATTCAACAGGTATTGTGCAATAGTTTAATAAGTATTCGCGCCATTTGGCTTCTGTTTTCCTTATCTTTGTATGTCGCTCCTGGGCTTTTTACATATTAGCCATTGTATTATGCGTTGTGTTCTTT
>DATGXP010000113.1:0-7359 GCA_035298845.1 Chitinophagales bacterium | reverse complement strand
TCTAAATACAAGTTTCTCCTGAATATCCTTTACTACCTCCGGTGTAGCAGTGGCTGTAAGTGCAATTACCGGTATGTCTTTTAATACCTCGCGCACTTCCGCTATCTTTAAATAAGGTGGACGAAAATCGTACCCCCACTGCGAAATGCAATGTGCTTCGTCTACCACTATGAGGCTGATGTTCATCTTCTCCATCCGAGCCCGGAAGTCTTCGTTTGCCAGTCGCTCGGGCGATAAGTATAGAAACTTTACCTTACCGTATACGCAGTTGTCCAACAGGGCATCTATCACACGGGGCTGCAATCCTGAGTAAATGGCTGTAGCTTTTATCCCTTTTTGGTTCAGGTTATATACCTGGTCTTTCATTAGTGCAATAAGCGGAGAGATAACCAGGCACAAGCCCTCTTTAGCCAATGCAGGCACCTGGAAACAGATAGACTTGCCCCCACCTGTAGGTAGCAGGGCCAGTGTGTCGTTACCATTTAAAACAGAATGGATGATATCTTCCTGCAAGGGCCGGAAACTATCAAACCCCCAATACTGCTTTAAAATACTATGAATGTTATTGTGCACTGCTGTAAAAATAGAAAATCAACCTGCGGTTGCTCTGGGCAAATCAATTATTTTCTATTTATTTAATGCACAGTGGAGAAAGCCCGATACTACCTGCCCATACTTGTTTATTTTATACTGGTGGTTGCTTTTGTGCGCGTGCTCGATTTTAACGGGCTTTACGGACAGGATGCCCACGAGTATTATAGGTATTCTAAAGCCTGTTTAAACTGGATATATACCTTTCAGAGCCCCGGTGATTATTTCTGGCCGGTGTGGTATCCAACTATTGGGGCAGTATTTGCATTTGTTTTTCATGCTTCGGTTTTAACTGTACTGCAGTTGTTTTCTATATTTTGGGTTGCTTACAGCATATTGGTAGTGGTTCGTTGGTACCGTAGCGGTACCGACATGCTAACAATGCTTATCTACGCGCTACTTGCGCTTGGTTTTTCTCCGCTGTTGCTAAGGGCCGGCCTGGTTGCCATGCCCGATACCATGAGTATGGCAACTACACTGCTGGCCTTTTATTGTTTTAAGCGATATAAAGAAACCGGTAAAACTGTTGCTATTTACCTGTTTGCATTAGCGGTAGCTTTGGCAGTAATGACGCGCTATGCCGCGGCAATTGTATTAATGCCGCCATCTTTAATGTTTGCATACTATCTGCTGCACGGCAAGCAATGGAAACAAATTCTTATCTGCATAGCCATAGCAATGGTTGTATGTTTTCCGCACTTTGCAATCCGGTATCAGGCACCGCTGGCCTTTGTGCAACATGAGTGGCTTACCTCATGGTCGTTATCTAATTTCTTTGCCCGCGATTTTGTAACACCCGATGGCACACAGCATTATAAGGTAGCTAATATAGTTTATGCTTTCGGTGGGTTTCTGCACCCCGGGTTTGGTGTGCTTATTTTGCCTTTGCTGTTTTTTGTACGTAAACAGGATTTTGATGCAACAATCAATAAAGTGTTGGTTTCATCCATTATTCTATACTCCTTATTTTTGGCAGGTATCCCCTTTCAGAACAAACGCTTTTTGCTGGCTACATTACCCTTGATAGTTGTAACGTTGTATCCTGCTTATCAAAGATTACTTGCTTTTATCAAAATTAAATGGCTGGCAATAGCGGGCGTGGCAGTGGCACATGTGGTATTATGCTGGTTTATGTTTAATGAGTTTTACCAACGGAATAGGTTGGAGAAGCAACTGGCAGAAGTGGTTGCCAGCCAACCAGAGAAGGTTCTTTATAGTTTCGATGTTGACATTGCCATAAAGAATTATGACACTACTAAAGTAATACGTAACCTGTGGTTGCAGCAGTATGATACCTTTGAAACAGGTAGCCTTGTGTTGTTTAATGAAAAAACTTTTGCCAGGCAGTGGCAAGGCAAAAATCCTATGCTTAACTGGCAGCGTTTAAAAGGTAATTATACATTGGTACCGGTAAGCAGTGAAGATAATGGGTGGGAATTATTCAGGATTGAAAGGCGAAAAGAACAATAACCTATGCACGTTGTATTTATAACTCCGGGTTATGCAAAGGATGAAAGAGATTCTACTACTATTCCTCCTTTGCAAGCCCTTACCAGAAAACTGACAGAGAATGGTGTGGATGTTACCGTGCTGGCAATAGATTTCCCGTTGGATGCAGGGATGTATAAGATTGGTAAAATTGAAGTGGTTAGTTGTGGAGGAAAAAACCGCGGCTGGCCTTTAAAAGCACTAACGCTGTTAAAAGCGGCCAGAGAGTTTAGTATAATCAATAAGAAAAAAAAGGTTGATGTAATAAACAGTTTTTGGTGGCAGGATACAGCTCTTTTGGGTAGTTTGATAGGTAAGCGATATAACATACCGCACCTTACAACCTGCCTTGGGCAAGATGTGCTTCGCACTAATAAGTATGCGCAATGGTTTTCTGCCAAAGGTGAATATGTGGTTACGCTTTCTGCTTTCCATGCCAGAAAATTTAAACAAACTTTTGGGCGCGAATGCAACGAGGTAATACCATTAGGTGTAGAACCATCTGAATTTACAGCAACCGAAATCTGGAATAAAAACATTGATATTATAGGTGTAGGGTCGCTTATTGATGTAAAGAACTACGATGAGTTTATTGATGTGGTAGCACTCGTTAAGCAGCGTATGCCCGGTATTAAATGTGTGCTGGTGGGTGATGGCAAAAACAGGCAAAAACTGGAGCAGAAGGTGAATGCCATGGGCTTAACGGTTAATTTGAGTTTTACTGGTTTGTTACCACGTGCTGATGTATTAGGTTTAATGGCCCGTAGCAGAGTATTTCTACATACCAGCAGATTCGAAGGTATAGGGTATATTTTTTTAGAAGCATTAATGGCTCGCGCGCGTATTGTATCGCACGAAGTAGGTATGGCTGATAGCAGCAATGCACTTATTGGTACATCGGCGACAGAGCTTGCCCAACATGTAATATCAGCTTTAGGTGATGAAGATAATTTCGTTGCTCCTCCTCTCTATACAGCACAGCAAACTGCTGAAAGCTATATACGCCTTTACCGGAAATTATTGAACAATTAGTTTAGAAAGCGCTACAACATCTTGCGCAGGCCGGGAACAAACCACCCGATTTCATCAGGTCTTTTCTGAATTTAGATAGCTGCTGCGAGTTCCATATTTCTTTTAGCGATTGCTGATATAAGTTGCCTACAGTAATGTTGTAGCAACGTCCGTGCGCCGGTATAACCGAACCATCGCTTTTTATCATTATGTTGCGAAAGGCATCATTGCATATACTGCCAATTTGTTTTTCCGGCTCCATGTAAAATGTATGTAGCTGTTCTGCCGTTCTAAGCTCCGGCGAAAACGATACAGAGAATGGGTACTTAGTGCTTTTAATTTGGAGTATTTGATTATGCAGAACGCTAAGGTCAATATTATTCGTATTGCTTTCTTCTATATTAGAATGTGTGGCTGCATACAGATTGCCCCACAGTGCGTTGTGTTCAGCAGCAGTTGTATTGCTGGTAAAATTTGTATGCATAAAGCCCAACTGCGCCAATGGATATTTAGAAAAGTAATCAGTAAATTTTTTCAGTTCGCCGGTGTTCCATTCGGTAATAGTACAAAACACAGATATGCCCGGGCGATTGGGTTGTACCAACAACTTTTCTATGCCTTCAATAGCGCGCTGAAAAGATGATTTATGCCCGCGTATGTAGTTATGTGTTTCCTGTGTGCCATCCAACGAAACAAAAATATCAGTTAAGCCTGCGCGGGCTATTTCTTCAGCTAACTGTGGCAGTTTAAGCGCGTTGGTGGTTATGTAAGTTTTTAACTTTTTCTGCTTCGCATACTCCAACGATTCTATAAGGTGCGGATAAACCAAGGGCTCTGTAAACGCATAGCCAAGTTTTACGTTGGGATAATACAATGCGCTTTGGTCTACTATCTTTTTAAATAGCTCTATGGGCATATTAATGGGGTGCGTGCCAACCAGGTTTTGTGCAAAAACTGTTTCGTTGTTACGTGTGCCCACATCGCACATTTTACAGTGCAGGTTGCAGGTATTGTTTACCCCAAGCACCAGCCATTCGGGCGCAGCGAAAACGTGCTGCGGATATATCCGGGCATTTATTTTTCGCAGTTTATCTGTAAGCGCTGTTTGCATGGTTTACCGGGTTAGCATCATACCCACTTGCGCTGCCACCGATTTTGCTTTCAGCCAGGGTACCTTAGTGTAACGTTTGCTCTTTATATTTTTATGTAAACTCACTTCGTTGTTTACCCACCTTATAGCATACTGGTAAAACCTGCGCGGGTAAGTGCGCTTAAAATCAATATCCCGGTCGGTAGATGTTTCCCAGGGCAACTGTTCAATAAACCGGTCTTCAGTCTCGGTATATAGGGGTGTTCCTTTAATCGGGTAAGCAACCGTTAGCGTAAAATGGTCGGGGTCGCTTACCTTTAAATGGTGCAGCGTTTCTGCAATGTCATCCTGTGTTTCGCCGGGGTAGCCAAGCATTATAAAGGTACCCGCCTGCAGGCCATATTGTTTGGCCAGGTTTATCATATCGCGCACTTGTTCAACTTTTACGCGCCGGCTCATGGCATCAATAATTTTTTGCGAACCGCTTTCGGCACCTATCCATACCCGATAGCAGCCGCTTTCTTTCAGCAGTTCTATTATCTCCCGGTTCATACGGTCGGCACGGGTAATTATTTCGTAGGGTATCTTTACGCCGGCTTTTTTTAACTCCGCCACAAACTCGCGCAGCCATGGATAGTTAATAGTAAATACATCATCTACAAACCAAATCATATCAAAGCTATATTGCTCACTCAGCCATTTCATTTCGGCTACCAGTGCGGCAGGGCTTCGCCGGCGGTAGCTTTGCCCATACACAGCCCGGCTGCACCATTTGCAATCGTATGGGCATCCGCGCATCGAACTCATACTTATTACACTTTGGCCGTGTGCATTTTTCCAGGTAGTAAAATACTTGTTCAGGTCTATTTTCTTACGGTTAGGCAGCGCCAGCAGGTCTATTTCTTTTTTCAATTCCCGCTCGGCATTTACTATTACTTCACCGGTAGGTTTTATATAAGCAATACCGTTAACGGCATCTATTTCTTTTCCTTGGGCAAAGCACTTAACCAACTCCAGCATGGTTTCTTCTCCTTCACCAAACACAATTACATCGGCACCATGCTTTAAAAAGTTTTCTTTATGGTTTCGAACTTCTGGCCCGCCTAACACAATTTTGGTTCTAAGCCGGTTGGTCTTTATAAATTGAATAATACGAAGCACATTCAACTTGGTCATAAGGTTGGTGTATATACCAATTACATCCGGAGTAGATTCAAACAGGCTTTTTTTAAGTGTTTCAAAATCAGAGAAGGTTGAATCAAATACATCGTTATCAAAACCGTGTTGCTCTAGCCAGGCAGATATGTAGAGCAGGCCTAAGGGTGGATAAGGTTTCATTATCTGCTTTTCCTTAGCGTCTTCATGCAAAAAGTATCCGTGCGTAAGCAGTATCTTCATCCTATGGGTTGCTCTTCTTTGTCATTACAAGCACAAAATGGTCGGCATGGTTAGCTGTAAACTTAAACGTACCACAAAATTTATCGAGCCAATTTAATCCTTTCAGTATTAATGTATGATTTTTGAAAAAAGGTTCGAGGTACGATGGTGGTACGAACAGGCCAATTGGCCGCACCAACTCAATTTCGAAATCATGTGCAAAGAATGCAGTAAACTCTTCCGGCGAATAGTAGTAGGTGTTAAAGGTGATTCCGTTAATGGAGGTTTTTAACCCTGTTTTCTGCTTACGCCTGAAAGCCTTATCTCTTTCCCCCTTTAATAGAAAGTAGAACTGTTCCCATTTGCATTTACGACCCATTACCACTAAAAATAATTTTCCTTCATCATTTAGCAGTCTCGCAAAATCGCTGCTTAGCTTTTTAAGTTCATCTGCCGGGGCGCAATTTAGCCCGCCAAAGTTTGAAAAAATCAAATCAAACTTTGAGTTGCTGAATTTCTCTTTCAATTGTAGAAATGCAGCCTGTTCAATTTTTAGTGAAGGGTTCTTTTGCTTTGCATGTTTTATCATCTCCGCGGAGGCATCGGTACCGGTAACGGTATTCCCTGCTGCTGAAAGATGCGCAGCATCTTCGCCGGTGCCACAGTTTATTTCAAGTATGTTTTGATTGTATAGTTTTAGCGAAGCAAATACATCCCACACTTGGCGGCGCTGCAACCTGCCTATGTTGCTATGGGTAAAGTGGCCATCGTAACCGCCAGCATAATCATCAAAGGGCTGCGGCTTCGTATTCAATCTTTTTAAGTTTTTGTTTTTCGATAAATGCTGTAGGCAGGTAGTAGCCTATAGCTGCTGCGCGGCGCAGGTTCTGGTAATTTAAGTTGCTGAAAGAGGAGAGTAGCTTGCCTATACTTTCGTACCCCTGGTGCAGGCGGTAGGTTTTGTGCACATATCGGTGCAGCTGTTTGTAGAAATCTGCTTTATACGTATTGCTAAACATCAGGGCCAACTCGTCGCTATCGGTCCAGTTGGTTTTGTTCAGCATATCGCCTTTTACCTTTTCGTAGAAGCCGGTACCCGGCAATGGATACGATACACTGGCGCCCATATCATCGGGCAGGCATTCGTTCAGCATATCTATCGTTTGTTTTATATCCTGCATGGTTTCGCCCAGGTAGCCAAACTGTAAGAAGAAGGCAGGCTTAATGCCGTATTGCTTCAGCAGTTTTGTAGCTTCTTTTATCTGTGCTATGGTAGTGCCTTTATCCATGGCATCCAGCACTTTTTGCGAGCCGCTTTCGGCGCCCATCCATACACTTTCGCAACCACTATCGGCGAGGGCTTCTACGTATTTTTCCTGCACCAGAAGGTCTGCCCTCGATTGTATTTTATATCTGAACTTTAGCCCCTCCCTCTTCACAAGTTCGGCAAACTCTATTACCCAGTTACGCCGCATACCAAAAATATCGTCACAAAACCAAATATGGTCAAACCGGTATTTCTCTTGAAGCATTTTTATCTCCTTCACCACATGCTCGGACGTGCGCATGGTATAAGAGTTGCCGTAAATTGGCTTGGCACACCAGTTACATTTATAGGGGCAACCGCGAGTGGTGGCCACGTTTAGCGAGAAATAACCCCACCGGCTCAGCCATATTTGCCTGTAAGCCTCTATATCTACCAGGTCCCATGCGGGTAGCGGTAAGTCGCTGATGTTTTTCATCAGCGCGCGCGGCGGTGTTTTTACCGGTGCACCATCTTTAACAAAGGCAATGCCCTTTAC
>DATGXP010000112.1:0-13579 GCA_035298845.1 Chitinophagales bacterium | reverse complement strand
GCATGCAATGTTGTAAAGACCAGCATCCATGCTGTACCATTCATGCCAAACAGTTTCCACAGCAAAAAACCGATGAGGTGATAAATGTAGTGAAGCGACTTGTCTTCAAAGGCATTTAACATTCCTTTCCAGCCTAAGGCTTTGTATTGTAGTAGCCAGCCCACCTGGTCGGTAACAAACCCCGCACCGGCAGTTTTAAAGTAAACAGCAATGGCTATTACCCAGAGGAAAAGGAATACTAAAACCTGCCTGCTTTTCATTTTAAAACATTTTGCCTTACAGTAGGGCACAATTGATTTCGTCAAATATAACAATGCGTAAAAACTAACTTTGCATTAAGATATGTATCACAAGAC
Organism: Chitinophagales bacterium; assembly: GCA_035298845.1. Taxonomy (GTDB): domain Bacteria; phylum Bacteroidota; class Bacteroidia; order Chitinophagales; family LD1; genus Bog-950. The sequence continues at coordinate 13,223 of DATGXP010000112.1, read as the reverse complement.
CCGGGGCATCGTACTGCATACAATTAAGTATTCCGAGACCAGTGTAATTGCTAAAATTTACACCGAGAAGCTCGGGCTACAATCGTATATAGTAAAGGGTGTGCGTGCCGCTAAATCCAAATCAAAGGCGGCCATGCTGCAGCCGCTTACGCTGCTGGAGATGGAAGTGAGCCACCGCGAAAACAAGGGCCTGCAATACATTAAAGAGTTTACGCGCTCTTTCATTTATCAATCTATTCCCTTCGATACATTAAAATCAACTATCTCTTTCTTTTTACTGGAGGTTATAACCAAAGCCATTCGAGAGCATGAGCCCAACGAAGAGATGTTTGAATTTATCTACGAATCTTTTTGCGCGCTGGATAAGGAAGAAAAACTAAACCCTGACTTTCATCTTGTATTCCTCATTCAGCTATCGCGCTATCTGGGCTTTGCCCCGCATGGTAATTACTCCGATTATGATTGCTTTTTTGAAATGAGCGAGGGGGTTTTTATCGCTGAGCAGAGCACGCTAAACATGATGAACCAGGCCGAAAGCCGATTGCTAAGCGACCTGATGCAGGAAAACCTGTTTGCCAATAATAACCTCAAAATTACCCGCGCCGAGCGCAAGCAAATGATGCGCAACCTGCTAACCTATTATCAATTGCACCTCGAGAATTTCAGCCTGAAATCGCCGGAGATACTGGAGGAGATTTTAGATTAATCATTTCACACCCACCTTAATCCAGACTTTTGTTTTGGCAGTCAGGTAATCTTCCATACGGCAGAAGATGGCGCCTTTTGGTCGTTGGAAACGGGGAATATTCCCGTGAGTAAGACCCGTGCCACATATTGCTCTTTCCTGGCGCGGATACATAGGGTATTCAAACTCGGCAGGCTTTACGATCTGGGTATTAAGGTAAATGCGATACCAATCACGCTCTGTAGCGCTTACAGATAAGCAAGAGAACAATAATATGGTTGTCAGCATTTTCATTTTCCCAACGATGAATAATTCTTTACAAGTAAAGATACATCATCATTTACGGAATAATGGCGCGCGTAGTTCAATTCGGCTTCTAGTAAGTCTTCCTTAGTAAGATTTAACCCTTTCAGGCTATCCGCAGGGTGTAATATGCCAGCCCTGGCATTTGGGAACTTAGCTAGGTTATCTGCTCCCGAAAAGCCCACCCAGGATTTTTTACCGCCTAGTACACTTAGCCAGTTAGAGACAAACCTGCCAAAATTCTTTATCACAAAAACATTAACCGGCAACAGCGGCAACATTAATAGCGCTGTTGCAAAATCAAACACCCGCTTACTTCTCAGGTTCTCTGGCTTAAACAGCGCATAGCTTTTTTCGGCTACATACAAATCGCCGGCGCTGTCTTTGCTATTGCTGCCAATCAGCGCATCGCTTCCTTGGTTTAGTATCTTGTAATCAATGCGGTTGCCGCACTCGGTTATCTGTTGAATTATGCCTGCATAGGTAAAGTCAGCCGAGCAGAAAACAATTTCATTGTTCTTATGTATGGCTGCTGTTTTTCTTGTGGCAGTTAAGTCTGCGGTAAAATTTATCTCATGCGTATTTCCCAATACTCTTAAAATTGCTTCAGCGCGTGTTGCATCTTGTTTACCTACTACCAGGCTTCGCTTATCGTCCGTATCGGGTACCGAAAAGCTTTGATGCTTGATTAGCTGGTATACGGTGCGGGTTAACAACATTTCAAAGCCCGTCCAGCCGGCACCTAGTAAGATTATTGCTCTAGAGAATCTCCATTCATCAGGTATAAATGCGTATAGCACTGCTATAGCAATAGTGCCTAAAAGAATACCCCGTATAATGGCAGAGATACGAAATGGTTTGTCGTAAGCTCCGCTTAAGAATGCAGTTACTATCCAGATAAGAATATAAGTGGGTACCACTATAAATAAAAACTCATTGGGGTAATAGTTCTCATGATACTTGATCATGTCTTCCCAATATGTTTTAATAAAATAGATACCGGTAAAACTTAAAAGGGCATCTACTATAAAAAGGTAAGAGGATGCAAACAAACCAGCCAATAATGTAAGCAAACCGCGGAACACAATAGCAAAATTGATAAGCAGAGAAAACAAACCCGACTGGTTACCACTAAAATGCTTGCGCGCAAAAATTATCATGGCGTTATAAAACACCTTTACATAATTCAGGCTGCCCTTTTTGGTGCTTTCGCCCTTGTAATGGATAATAGCAGTATCGGGAAAATAGTAATTCTTGTAACCTCCTTTTATAATACGGTAGCTCAGGTCTACATCCTCGCCGTACATAAAAAAGGTTTCATCCAGCAGGCCTACTTTATCCAGCGCAGTTTTGCGCATAAACATGTAGGCACCGGATAGTATTTCTACTTCGTGTGTTTCATGTTCGCTTAAATAGCCAAGATGATACCGGCCAAAAGTTTCTGATTTTGGAAACAACGCCGACAGGCCAAAAGTTTTATAAAACGCCACAGCAGGTGTAGGCAAACCCCGTTTACTTTCAGGCAGAAAATTTCCTTTGCCATCTATCATGCGTACGCCCAAAGCGCCCGCATCGGCATGAGCATCCATAAAGGCAATACATTTCGCGAGGGTATTTTCGGCTACTACCGTATCAGGGTTTAGCAACAGCACATATTCACCGGTGGCTATTTGCATAGCCTGGTTATTGGCCACAGAAAACCCTACATTGTTTTTATTGGCTATAGTCTTTACAAAAGGAAATCTCTGTTGCACCATTTCTACCGAGCCATCGGCACTGGCATTATCAACTACAAATACCTCAGCTTCTATGCCCTCTATGGCACGCTTTACCGAGACAAGACATTGCTCGAGAAAATAACGGACGTTGTAATTGACTATGACAATGGAGAGTTTCATTCGGCTGTATGGAACGCCAAGTTGAAATTTTAATTGGAATTCTTCACCAAATAATTTTCGTAAGGCAAACGGGTGGCTATAGAACGCGCCAGGGTCATTTCATCGGTGTATTCAAGTTCGCCACCAAAAGAAATACCGCGGGCTATGGTCGTAATATTCACCGGCAGGTCCTTCAGTTTTTTGCTTACATAGAATATAGTGGTATCACCCTCTATAGTAGGGCTTATAGCCATTATAATTTCCTTAACGCTACCCGATTTCACCCGCTCTACCAGCGATTCTATGTTTAGCTTATCAGGGCCTACACCATCTATAGGCGATATAACCCCGCCCAGTACATGGTAAGTCCCTTTAAATATGTTAGTATTCTCTATGGCGATTACATCGCGTATAGTTTCTACCAGGCAAACTATAGAGTGGTCGCGGTGGTGGCTGGCACATATTTCACACAGTTCATGGTCCGATACATTATTGCACGTGCGGCAAAACATAATATCCTGGCGCATGCGTGTAATAGCCTCGCCAAAATAATTCACTTTATCCTGGTCCTGCTTTAGCAGGTGCAATACCAAACGCAACGCTGTTTTTTCACCAATACCCGGCAGCTTGGTAAACTCACCCACGGCATCTGCAATAAGTTTAGAAGAGTATTTCATAATTCGCTCGTATCAAAAATCGTCAATCGTTATTCAAAATCCTAATGCGCCTCCAGCCAATTAATACCCGTGCCCATTTCTGCCTCTATAGGTACATTGGTTTTAATAGCGTGCGTCATTTTATCGTAAATAATTGGCTTAATAATTTCTACCTCGTCTTTGTGCGCATCAAATACCAACTCATCGTGCACCTGCAAGGTCATGCGCGATTTCAGGTTCAGGCGCTTAAACTCACGGTGTATGTCAATCATTGCCAGCTTAATTAAATCCGCAGCGCTGCCCTGCACAGGCGAGTTAATGGCATTTCGCTCGGCAAACCCGCGTACGGTAAAATTTTTAGAGTTAATGTCTTTAAGATAACGTCTGCGCCCCATAATAGTTTGCACATAACCATGGTCGCGCGCAAACTGTATGTTGCTGTTCATGTACTCCTTTATCTTAGGAAACTGGGTAAAGTAGTTGGCAATAATTTCTTTCGCTTCACCACGGCTTACCCCAATGTTATCGGCCAGGCCAAAGGCGCCCTGACCGTATATAATACCGAAGTTTACACTCTTGGCTTTATAGCGCATATCTTTAGTTACGGTTGATACTGCCACGTCATAAACTTTGGCTGCAGTTGCAGTATGTATATCCAGTTTGTTTTTAAATGCCTCTATCATGTTCTCATCGCCGCTCAACTCTGCTACTATGCGCAACTCTATCTGCGAGTAATCGGCCGATAATAAAATATGGTCTTCATCGCGTGGAATAAAAGCCTTGCGGATTCTTTTACCCCTATCAGTACGAATAGGAATGTTCTGCAGGTTTGGGTTATCACTACTCAACCTGCCTGTGGCGGCTACTGCCTGGCGGAAGGTAGAATGCACACGCCCTGTTTTAGGATTTATAAGCAGCGGCAATGAATCTACATATGTAGATTTAAGCTTGGCAAACTCACGGTAGTCCAGTATCTTCTCAGCAATAGGATGCAGTTTAACTAATAGTTGCAAGGCATCTTCATTGGTAGATAGCTGACCGGTAGCGGTTTTCTTTCCCTCAAAAGGCAATTTCAAATGTCCGTAAAGCACATCGCCTAACTGCTTGGGTGAATCTACATTAAACTCCATGCCAGCCAATCCAAATATTTCATCACGCACTTTTAGCAGGTCGCCCTCCAGCTCTTTAGAATACTCGCGCAGGAACTGCTCATCTATCTTTACACCTTCGTATTCCATATCGGCCAGCACTTGTATTAGCGGGTGCTCTATACCATTCAATACTTTTTCTACTTCCTGGTGGGCTACCATGGGTGCAAGCTTGTTTTTCAATTGCAGGGTTATATCAGCATCCTCTGCTGCATATTCTGCTATTTTATCCAGCGGCACATCGCGCATATTGCCCTGGTTCTTGCCTTTTTTACCTATCAGTTCTTCAATAGCTACCGGTGTGTAACCCAGGTAAGTTTCGCTCAGGTAATCCATGCCGTGTTTCAGGTCGGGCTCAACTAAATAGTGCGCCAGCATGGTATCATATAGGGGTAAACAAACGTTTACATCGTACCGGCGCAATACCAGCAAATCAAATTTTACATTCTGCCCTATCTTAACCTGCGTGGTGCTCTCTAGTGCCGGCTTAAAGTGCGCTACTATCTTCTTTGCAGTTTCAAAATCGGGCGGCACCGGTACGTAATACGCTTCGCCCTCTTTTACGCTAAAACTCATGCCTACCAGGTCGCAGTTAAAGTAATCCAACCCGGTAGTTTCGGTATCAAAACAAAACTCGGCATACACAGCCAGCTCACTTACCAGTGCAGCAATCTCTTCATCGGTTTGCACCACTTTATAAGTATGCGGTGTGTTGTGAATATTTTTGCCCGCAACTAACTCAGTTACCCCTCCGGTATCGTTGCTATTGCTGCCGCCAAACAAATCCTGCTGTACTCCATTGTTATTGTTTGTGGTTACATTTTGGGCAGGCGCGCCTTCGGTAGTGGCTCCCGGTTGGTTAGCTGTGTATTCAGTACCTAAAATTCGTTTACCCAGCGTCCGGAACTCCAGCTCGGCAAATAATGCGGCCAGTTTTTCTTTGTCCGGTTCCTGCATTTTCAGTTCGTCGTCGGTTACATCTATATCTACATCCAGCTTTATTGTTGCCAGCTTTTTCGATAGTAAACCCTGCTCGGCAAAGTTGCGGATGTTTTCGCCCAGCTTGCCTTTAATGTTAGCGGCGTTGGCAATTACGTTCTCCATGCTGCCGTATTCTTTTATCAATTTTTTGGCTGTCTTTTCGCCTACACTTGGTATGCCTGGTATATTATCTACCGCATCGCCCCACATACCCAGTATATCTATTACCTGCAGCGGGTTTTCTACTTCCCACTTGGTTTTAATCTCTTCTACACCCATTATCTCTACCTCACCCCCTTGCCTGCCCGGCTTGTAGATATATATGTTTTTATCTACCAGTTGGGCATAGTCCTTATCCGGCGTTACCATATATACAATATGGCCCTCAGCGGCTTTGCGCTTGGCTATAGTGCCTATAATATCATCGGCCTCGCAACCTTCACACTCCAATACAGGTATGTTCCAGGCACGTATTATTTGCTGAATATAAGGCACGGCAAAAACTATATCCTCGGGTGTTTCCTGGCGGTTGGCTTTATACTCAGCATAGTCGGCTTCGCGCTCGGTGCTGCCACCCAAATCAAATACTACCGCCAAATGGCTTGGCTTTTCTTTCTGTATTAATTCATATAGCGTAGTAGTAAAACCAAATATAGCGGCTGTATTTTGTCCCTTGCTGTTTAGCAGGCCGGTTGTTTTCCCGGTGTTTTTGCCATACGATGCTCCAAAAGCATAATAAGCCCGAAAAATAAGCGCGTACGCATCCAGCAAAAAAAGCTTGTTATCTGTCCAATCGGTATGTCCCATTCCTCAAAAAATTAATGAGGGGTGAAGGTAGAAAAATACCACAGGCTAAACCCACAATTAGTGCGAAACACAAACTATGTTTTCCGCTGTTTCTTAACAAAACAGACACTAATAAAGGAGAGTAGCATTCATAAAAAACTAATAACATTGCTAATTTTGTTAGCAAATGGGCCAGCATACACGAAGCATACTGCATTACGATCTCGACTCTTTCTATGTATCGGTAGAAAGGTTGCTTAATAACAAACTTATTGGTAAACCCGTATTGGTAGGGGGCACCTCAGATAGAGGGATGGTATCATCCTGTAGTTACGAGGCAAGGCAATTTGGCATACATACCGGCATGGCTATGAAAATTGCCCGCCGCCTCTGTCCCGGGGCTATTGTAATAAGAGGCGATGCGGGTGTTTACAGCAAATATTCGGATACGGTTACCGAAATTATCCGCGGTGCCATGCCGCTGGTAGAAAAAGCATCGGTAGATGAATTTTATATGGATATGACCGGTATGGACCAGGTGTATGGTATAAAAAAATACTCGGGTGAGCTGCGCGAGCGCATAACCAAAGAAACCGGCCTGCCTATATCTATGGGTTTATCCGAAAACAAAACGGTTTCAAAAGTAGCCACCGGAGAATCTAAACCCAGTGGTAAGCTTATTATAGAGCCTGGTACCGAAAAAGGATTTTTAGCACCCCTGCTGGTACGCAAGCTACCTATGGTAGGCGAAAAGACCGTGCAAACCCTAAGCGAACTGGGCATAAAAACAATAGCTACCCTGCAAAACATGCCCAGGCAAACAATGGAAAAAGTGCTGGGTAAAAACGGAGATACCTTATGGCTGCGTGCGCAGGGTATAGACAACACCCCCATTAAACCTTATTTTGAGCGGAGCTCACTATCGCTCGAACGTACCTTCGACCGCGATACGATAGACGTAGCGAAATTAAAAACAATACTGCGTGCCATGGCCGAAGGCCTGGCTTACCAGTTGCGCGCAGGCAACAAACTTACCGCCTGCATTGCAGTTAAAGTCCGCTACAGCGATATGCAAACCTTTAGCAAACAGGAGCGCATACCCTATACCAGTTTCGACCACGTGCTGATAGAAAGAGCCCTCTCAATTTTCGATTCGCTTTTTGAGCGGCGGCAGTTAATACGTACCATCGGTGTTAAGTGCAGCCACCTGGTGGGTGGCGGCCACCAGATAAACCTGATGGAAGATTCCATAGAGCAGATACAACTGTACCAGCAATGGGATTACCTGCGCAAAAAATATAAAGACAGCCGAGTAGTGGTCCGTGCTTCTATACTTGACCAAAAGAACCTGAACGTGTGGGACCCCTGGGATGGTGAACCGCCGGTGCCCGGCGGGCATAGACATGTTTAACTTATAAAGCACATGGATGTATGTACTTAAACTGTCACAGTTGCTTTAGTCTTAACTATGGCATTATGCAAATTGACGAGTTGCTGGCCTATGCCTCCGGCCTCGGCATTCGCACTATGGCGCTTACCGATATTAATAACACATCGGGCTGCCTCGATTTTTTACGCCTTGCGCATAAACACCGTATACAACCGGTAGTGGGGGTAGATTTTCGCAATGGAAACCAACAACTATATGTTTGTCTGGCAAAAAGTAACGAAGGCTTCAGGCAGATAAATGAGTTTTTATCGGAGCATAAAATCAGCAAAAAAGATTTTCCTGCAGAAGCTCCCGCATTGCCCGATTGCTACATTATTTATCCCTGGCAAAGAAAGGTAACGCGCTTTTTAAAACCCAATGAATTTATTGGCATACGACCGGAGGACATAACCCACTACCGGTTGTATGAAAAAAAGTATACCAGCCGCCAGCATGTAATGCTAAGCAGTGCAAGTTTCCGCAATAAAAAGGATTTCAATACCCACCGTTTGCTGCGGGCCATCTATAACAACGCCCTGCTTAGTAAGCTACCGACAACTGAACATGGCAAACAAACGGATATGTTTTACACCCTACAGCATTGGGCAGATGTATATGCCGATATACCTAAGGCTGCTACCAATGCCAGCGATATTTTAAAGCATTGCCATGTATCATTTACTTTTAACGATAGGACCAGTAAAAATAAAAAGTACTTTACCGGTTCAGCAGAAGATGATATAGCACTCTTAAAAACCTTGGCAAACGATGGCTTGCTTAGCAGGTATACAGCGCCCCCGCAAAATGTGATTGACCGGTTTAACACCGAGATGCAGACTATTATTGAATTGAGGTTTACTGCCTACTTTTTAATTAATTGGGATATCATACAATACGCCTCTCACAAGGGATACTTTTATATAGGCCGGGGCAGCGGCGCCAATAGCTTAATAGCTTATTGCCTGCAAATTACAGATGTGGACCCTATTGAGTTGGATTTGTATTTCGAACGCTTCATTAACCCATCACGCAAAAACCCACCCGATTTCGATATCGATTTTTCGCATACCGATAGAGATGATATACGGCAATATATTTTTAATAAATACGAAGGCCATGCTGCGCTGGTGGGTAGCTATAGCACCTTCGAAAGGAAATCGAGTATCCGGCAAATAGGAAAGGTGTTTGGCCTGCCCGACGAGGATATAGAAAACCTGCAAAGCGAGTGGGTAGATAAAAGCAAGCTGGACCACTATGGTACACTGGTATTGAAATACGCCGAACATATAGCAGGCCTGCCCAACCAGTTAAGCGTTCATGCCTGTGGTATTCTTATTTCCGAGTTGCCCATTACATGTTATACAGCACTGGAACTTATGCCGGTGGGTTTTGTGTCTACACAGTTTTCTATGCTGGAGGCCGAAGATGTAGGCCTGTATAAGTTTGATATACTTAGCCAGCGCGGGCTGGGGCATATAAAAGATGCAGTGAGCCTGGTAAAAACAAACAAAGGTCAAGATATAGACATACACCGTATACAGGATTTCAAAGAAGATGAGCGTATCCGGCAGATGTTGATGGTAGGCGATACCATTGGCTGCTTTTATGTAGAGTCGCCGGCTATGCGCCAGCTTATGCGCAAGCTGGAGGTGCAGGATTATCTGGGTCTGGTAGCCGCCAGCTCGGTTATACGGCCCGGTGTAGCCAGTAGCGGTATGATGCGCCAGTACATTTTACGCTACCGGTACCAAGAGGAGCGTGAAAAGGCCCACCCGGTATTAAAAGAAATAATGCCCGAAACTTTTGGTGTAATGGTTTACCAGGAAGATGTAATAAAAGTGGCGCACATATATGCCGGACTAACTTTAGAAGAAGCCGATGTAATGCGGCGCGGCATGTCGGGCAAGTTTCGCTCGCGGGTAGAGTTTCAACAGGTGCGCGAGAAGTTTTTCAGCAATTGCAAAGCGAAAGGATATCCGGTAGAAGATTCTGCCGAAATATGGCGGCAGATAGAGAGTTTTGCTGGCTACTCATTTGCCAAGGGTCATTCGGCATCGTATGCCGTAGAAAGTTACCAGAGCTTATACCTGCGGGCTTATCATCCTATCGAGTTTATTACCGGTGTACTCAATAACTTTGGTGGCTTTTATACCACCGAGTTTTACCTGCACGAAGCTAAAATGCTGGGCGCCACCATCGAACTGCCCTGTATAAATAACAGCGATAACCTGGCGCGCTTAACCGGTACTACTATTTATATGGGCTTTTGCATGATAAAGGATTTAGAGCAAGGCACTATAAAAGCAATACTCGATGCCCGCCAAGCAGGCGGGCCGTTTTTTAACCTAAACGATATTATAAACCGGGTACCCATATCGCTTGAGCAGTTGCGTATACTCATCCGCATAAAGGCATTGCGCTTTACCGGTAAAACAAGCAAAGAGTTGCTGTGGGATGCACACATGGTATTAAGCAAAACAAAAAAGACCGCCCCGCGCAAAGAGCTGTTTAAACTGGCACCTGAGCCAACTACGCTGCCCCCGCTTGAATACACCATGTATGAAGATGCACATGATGAGATGCAGATACTCGGTTTCCCGTTTACTAACCCCTTTGCTTTACTAAAGCAAAATTACAAGGGTCTTGTATACGCTAAAGAACTGTTAGAGCATTTAGGCAAGGTAGTATACCTGGTAGGCTATTATGTAAACATAAAGCGTGTTACTACCATACATGGCGATACCATGTACTTTGGCAGCTTTATAGATGAGCGCGGGCATTTATTCGATACGGTACACTTTCCGCAATCTATTAACCGGTATCCGTTTACCGGTAAAGGCTGCTATATTATTAAAGGAACAGTGATAGAAGACTTCAACGTGCCGAGTGTAGATGTAAGCAACATGCTAAGGATTAACTGGGGGTTTGCGGAGTAACACAAATTGAACCACTAAAACATTAAGACAAGGCAAAAGAAAGTTAAACACCAGCAGTCTTCAACCCTTTATTCTTATCACTTGGCTGTATAAAATCCCACAGGTTACCATAAAGGTCTTCAAACACAGCTACGGTGCCATGAGGTTCTTCAACCGCCTCACGCACAAACTTTATTCCCTGCTGTTTCATGTTGTTGTAGTCGCGCCAGAAATCATCGGTAAATAAAAACAGAAACACACGGCCACCGGTTTGGTTGCCTATACTGGCAGCCTGCCTTTCATTAGCAGCTTTAGCTAATAATAAATTACAGCTATCGGCGCCAGGCGGCGCCACCATTACCCAGCGTTTTTCTTCGCTCAGCTTAGTGTCTTCTATTAAACGGAAGTTGAGTTTTTGGGTGTAAAAAGCAATGGCCTCGTCGTAGTCTTTTACTATAAGGGCTATATGGGCAATGTGTTGGTTCATATGGCTATTTTTAATACAACGAAACTGGTTTTAGGGGTGTCTATAGCATGCCTGCAAATTGTGCCCAATCTTAATTCCCCTTCTTTGCTTTCCCCGGCGCCCTGCCAAACTTCTTTTTGTAAGCTGTGCTAAAATGCTGAGGCGATGAGAAGCCGAGCTCGAAGGCTATTTTGGCCATAGGTTTGGTACCAAGGGCTATTTCTTCCTGCGCTTTTTGCAGGCGGTATTCGTTCAAAAATCCAAATACAGTGTTGCCAAAAACCTCTTTAAAACCCATCTTTAACTTCAGTTGGTTAATGCCCGCTATGCGCGAAAGTTCGGGCAAAGAGGGTGGGTTGGCCGCCTGGCTGGCGATGTAGGTACGGGCAAATTCAAGGCGTTCGCGGTCGTAAGCAGTGCGGCAATGCACCCACTTTTTAACCCCGCTTTTATCATACATATCCAGCAGGTATAGCAGCAGTTCTGGCGCCTTGGCTGATAGCATCAGGGGGCGATATTTTTCGTCCACCGGCAGGTGCGTAATGTCACTACTTATCTTTTGCAGTGGCAGGCTTATAGGCAAAGATTGGCTGAGTAATAAGATAGGATTCTGATTTTTAACGGCCGCCACAAAGGGTACTTTCAGCATATCAAACTGCTGCATCACTTCTAAAAAATAGGCCGCTTCAAACTGCACTACCACCATTTCATTAAAGCTATCGCGTTGGGTTACCTGCCCTTCAGCACTTTGGGCATAAAACATATTGCAGGTATTTGGGGCAAACACAATCGGTTTTGTATGCCCCGGTATCTGTAACTCCACACCACCTACAAGGTTTATTACCAGGCTAACCATATTTTCGGCGCTCTTCCATTTATATTGGGCAGCTATTTTGCTTGGCGTAGCCAAATGCCTGATAGTAAGCGATTTAAGCGGCCATTGCCGCATTTTTAGGGCCTGTTTCTTCATTTTAATACTTTAAAAGTAAGTATTTATACTGTAAATATAACCAATTCTAATTGATCCAATACACCTTTGCAGGGCAAATAAATAAGGGTGAGTTAAAACTTTAATAAGAAACATAACCACCGGAATAGCCAGGAAGGGCATAAAACTAAAAAACAAAAACCATGGTCAACTTTAAAAAACTAAAACAACTGATTACTATTCAGGGTAGTGGCAACATCGTTTCAAAACAGTACGACATCAGTTCTTTCACAAAGTTGCATTTAAGCGTACAGGGTAATATTGAGCTTCTTCAATCAGATGAAGAAAAGGTGATTGTGGAGTGTGATGACAACCTTGCGGACACCTTCGAAATTGTTAATTCGGGTAGTACACTATACATCATTTGCGACTCTAAAATCCGCACACCAGCCTTTACTAAATGCCTGGTAAAAGTGTATTACCGCCAGCTGGATATGCTGGTAAACAGCAGCAATGGAAACCTTACAGTTACCCAACCACTGGCGCTACGCAACCACCTTGAACTTAAATTACAGGCCAACGGAAACACCAGCTTAGAAGTAAATGTTCCGGCAATGAAACTCACCAATCAATGCAACGGCAACGTAACCCTAAAAGGCCGATGCGGCGAACTGGAAATTAAGAACCAGCCCAACGGCAACCTGAATTGTAAAGACCTGGTGGCAGCTATAGTTACCATCAAAAACCAGGCTAACGGAAATGTAGAACTACGCGCTCTTCAATCCATTTCCATTTATCATACGGGCAATGGCTATGTGCATTACTACGGCAATGGGGTTTTAAAACAGGTAAAACAAAATGGCACCGGGGAGATAAAACACGTGAACGGGTAATAGTGTTTAAAAAATATGTATTGGTTTCGGTTTAATTACCTCTTTGTGTAACAGCTCCGGCATAATAAATATGCCGGGGCTGTTTTCATTTTACTCTGCCACAATTGCAAAACCCGCGGCCTGCCCGTCCTATAGTCAGGCAACTGGTGCATAATC
>DATGXP010000111.1:0-5608 GCA_035298845.1 Chitinophagales bacterium | reverse complement strand
GGGCATTGAAATCGAAATTTTTAAGCAAAGGAACCACGCCGCGCGTACTCTTTATTTTAGCCTTTGAAATGCGGCCACCTTCATATACACCATCTAAAGTAGTAACCGGCGATGGCACGCTTTTAACCCTGAATTTATGCTCGCCCATCACCATTTCTTTACCATTTACTTTCGCTTTTACAATCACTTTTGCTTCACCGGGGGTTGTAACTTTTGCCACATAACTACCATCTGCATTTTTTTGCAGCGCACCGTTACTGGTAAGTGCCGCCGATACCTCACTTTGTGCTACACCGGGCACAGAAACATCCAGGGCGTTATCTAAACCGATATACAGCACATTCATCATTTTGGGCGCTACCACGGCCATTTTAGGCGCTACCTGGTACTCGCCTTCAAAGGGATAGAAGCGAAACTTATCATCTTTCTTAACCCTGATAACGCCAGTATATTTTTTCACACCGGTCGAGCTCCCATCCATGGCAATTTTGCCAAAGCCCCCATCTACATCTACCATCCTGGCATTAGATAGCGGCGGCACATCTGAAGCCGACTCTATCATTTGATAAGTATTGCCTTCCTTTTTTACAGCACTGGTAAACGAGCCAAGAAATACATCGGGATGCTGTGTAGAGCTGTAGGCCGCTACCATTACATCGGCCTTGTATGCCTCGCCCTGAAGAATCAGGCTGCTGGGCGAAATGATTTTGGCTTCCATCCTATCCACTTTATCCATGCGGGCATCAATGGATTTGTAAAGCGTTTCTATTACATGGCTTTCAGCTCCCAGCAAATCGTTCTGATATTTAGTAAGCAGGGTTACTGCAGCCACTACCGGCACGTGATTGAATTTTGCAAACTCCCAGCTATTACCTGCAACCGGTGCATCAATTTTAAGGGCAAGCGATTTTTCAATCTCTGCTTTGCTTTCGGCCGGCACCAGGCTCAGCAGTTCAACGCGCGTTGCTTCTATTTGTTGCTTCAGCATTTTGCCTTTAGCCCCGCCGTTTTCTACAAACATGTGTGTAGGCACGTTTATATCATCATCGCGTTTTATCTTACCTGTCTCCGGGTCGATACCACCAGCATCGGCTATCATTTCCTTTTTATATTGTTCGAGCAATGCAAAAAGCTTTGCTGATACCTGCCTGGCCTGTTTAGACTTTTCATAAGCTTGTTTTGCCTTTAGCGGGTCGTTTTTAAACTGCTCGCCCATATCTGCATATATGTCGGAGTTTTTTGACTGAATGGATGAATTAGAGGTGCTTATACCATCGTTTACATTCTTAAAGGCATCCAACACTTCGCTGGATACATTAAGGGCGAGAATGGCTGTGAGCACGAGGTAAAGCATGTTTATCATCTTTTGCCGCGGCGATAACTGAGAGTTTTGCATAGTGATTAATTTTCGGGTGAAAAATTGGTATCACTTGCTGAACGAAAACGAAGTTTTAAAAATTGCGTTTAAAGCAGCGCTATGTAATTTTTGAGAAATATAGTTGGCGACGCAAAATATTAAGGAAAGAAAAAGCGTTTTGAAAGGTTGCTGTGCTTACACATATGTAGGTGAACTCACCTGGCGAACCTATTACGCACCTGCAGTGCTTAATACAAATGCCTAAACCCACAGGCCTACGACCTGTGCTGATAGATTATGGCCTTACAGGCCTAACTACCATATGGAGAGCATCGGAATAACCTTCTGTGCTTACCGGCACGCTAAATATACGAGCTTATTTAAAACAAAAATGGCTTCCGGAGTGCGGAAGCCATTTTGTATAAGACGTTTTTAGAATTCTAGTAATTCCAAAGATCGTGCTCGTAGTTGAAGTTTTCATACTTCACACGGTCGCTTTCAAGTAACGCATCAATACCAGTTGCGTATTCCTGAATGTTACGATCGTGTACGTTGCTTTCTTTGTAGATATAGCTTTCGAAATTGCGGGCTTCAAATACATCTTCCCAGCTCATTCTTACAGCGTCGTTCTTAGGATTAAACACTTCATACTTTGCAAGAATAGGACGAAGATCAGGGTAATATACCCAGTACATGGTCATATCACCACGGTAGTTACCAGAAGCATCGAAATCTTCCATGATAGGGGCCATTCCGATAATGCGGCACATCATAGTAGATGTTTCCTCATCAAAGAACCAATCCTCCTTAACACGGTATTTTACGATTTTATCCCATGTAAGGTCGTTCTTTTGAATAACCTGCTCTTCTTCAAGAGTAATTGGGTTAATCTGCATTACGGTATCTATCCGGCTACCCAGTTTCTTTACATCCTCTACACTCATTACCTGCTTAAACTGGTCGGCATCTACTACTGATGGATCGTAAACCGTTAACTCGCCGTTTTTAGCAGCGGTATGGAAAATCTCAATCAGTGGCTGTTGAGGATATTTGAACGGCAAGTTCATTTTCTCACGCACATCAATCATTCTCCAAATACGCTTTGCCCAAAACACATCCGCTTCGCGAATGTAGTCGTAAGGAATCACGTCTTTTTCTTTAGTAGTAGTTTTTACCCATGCACCGTCTAGTGGCTCCTGGGCAAAAACAGAGCCTGCGAACATCATCAGGGCTCCTGCAACTACAAATTTTCCTTTCTTAAACATGGTATCTTGTGTTTTAGATAATAGTAAATGCTATTTGACCCAGCTTACGTGGCTGTTTGTCTGGTCCTACAACCTTAATTTCGTCGATAAAGATAATATCCTTTGGCTTAGCACGGTCAAGGAAACCTTTCATGTTTGCGTTAAACAACGGGCCTTGAGTTTCTGCCTTGAAGATTTCACCCTTAGATGAATACACCATCTGGAAGCTGGTAACGGTAAATTTAGCATCGAAGTCGAAATCCTTCAACAATGCAACCAGACCGCTCTGAGCTTTGATAGTACCTGGCTGTGTGTTACCACCAAACAGTTTACCACCTAAAGACGGTTGTGGATCCGGGATACGCTTGATACGGAATTCTTCAGTACCCATAGCCTGAACCTTGCCGTCAATTTTGGCAGATACCGCTATGTTACATTTACCTACACCGGTAACGTTTGCAGTGTACGTTCCGTCAGAGTTTTTGGTAAGTGTACCTGAACCTTGTAATGAAGCGCTAACATCGCCAGCACCTACACCCGGAACAGATATTTTCATTGGGTTATCTACACCAATATAAAGCACATTCATCTTGGTAGGAGAAACAACCACTGCTTTAGCCGCTACCTGGTAACCACCCTCGAAAGGATAGAAAGTGTAACCACCTACAGGGTTTTTAACACGGATAATACCACCGTATTTTCTTTCGCCTACTCCAGTACCACCTTGCTCTAACTTACCCATACCACCTTCAGCCTTTAGCATGCTGCTTTCGCTGTAACCAGCTGGTAGAGGGTTTGGAGAGTCCATTTTATCATAGCTACCATCAGGGTTTCTTTTGAAGCCACCCAGTGAACCTATGAATACTTCTGGTTGTGTATTGCTATTGAAAGCTGCCAGGAAGATGTCGGCTTTGTAAGCCTGACCCTGCATAATGTAGCTTGAAGGAGCAATGATTTTTGCAGCAAGAGCGTCGAATTTGAAATCGGTTTCGCCGATTTTCTTGATCAGGTATTCGATAACCGCGCCTTCAGAGCTTACTACGTCATTCTGGAATTTAGAAAGAATAGTAACAGCAGCCGTAGTAGGTACGTGGCTGAAAGTTAAATACTCCCATTTAGCACCTTCTTCACCTTTTTTCTTAGGCGTTGGGGCATCAAGAGAAATTTTAAAATTAGCCCTGTCTTTTTCGTCTACTAAAGCAAGAAGGTTCTTGCGTGCATCCAGTATTTTTTGTTGAAGCTCGCGACCGCGCTTTACGCCCGGGCCTTCTTCTACAAACATACGGGTAGCAATATCGATATTGTCACGTTCAACTATATCACCTGTTTCAGGATCAATACCTTTAGCTTGCTTAACCAATTCAACTTTATAGCCTTCAAGCAAGGTAGTAAGTTCGGCACCTATTTTCTTAGCTTGTTGGGCCTTGTCGTAAAACTGTTGGGCTTTCGCCTTATCTGTATCTAACTGCTTGTCAAACATCTTATAGATGCCTGCATTTTTTTCGCCTAACGAGCCGTTAGAGGTTTGTAAGCCTTCATTTACAAGTTTGAAGGCGTTCAATACCTCTTGCGATACGTTCAAGGCGAGTAGGGCTGTCAACACGAGATACATCATGTTGATCATTTTCTGCCGCGGGGTTAATTTGCCACCTGCCATTTTTTTATTTTCTCATTTTTAGATTAAACAATCTTTACCACTACAAATTAAACTGATTTCATAGCAGAAAGCATGTTGCCATACACTGCGTTCAATGAAGTTAAGTTCTTGTTTAACTGTACCAGGTTATCTTTGTACTTAACAGCATCTGTAGCAGTTTCAGAAAGAGCACTTGCTGCAGAGTTAAGGTTACCAAAGAATTTGTTCATGGCTTTCAGGTGATTGTTTGAATCCTGAAGTTCAAGTTCGTAAATAGCGTTAAGCTGAGAAAGGTTTTTAACCATGCTCTGCACTTGCTCGTGGTATACCTTGGTGTTTTCGGCACCGGCACCAATTTGATTTACCGCAGTAGTAGCAGTAGCTGCAGCCTGAGCGAAAGTGTTTATTTGACCAGCAGCGTTCTTAGCGTTTTTGCTGAAATCGTTAGCGGCTACAGAAGCTTCAGTAAGATCGTTCAGTTTGCTTACGCTGTCGCCCAGGGTAGTAAAACCTTTACCTAAGCTGTTTATTAAATCCGGTCCAACCTTAGCATCGCTCAGCATTTTGTCTAATTGTTGAGTAAGAGGTTTTTGGTTTTTGTTTACTGGTCCTTCGCTTGCTAATTCAGGATATACTTTCTCCCACTCGTATTCTGCATGCAAAGCCGACTGTGGTTCGAAACCTGAGATAATGAAGATAATAACCTCTGCGCCCATTCCCACAATAAGCATTATGTTGGCACCTGGCCAGTGCATGATTTTAAATAGGGCACCGGCGATTACGATGGCCGCGCCGAATGAATATGCATAGTTAAGTAATACCCGGGCACCTTTGGTTGTTAATGGATGCTGTTGTGCTGCCATGTTCTGTTTTTGTTTTTTAAGTTAGGGTTAAACAATGAAATAGTTAATAGTTATAAAGGAAAACTTAATAATTAATTCTGACCTGCTAAAAAGTGTAGGACAATTTTTCTTATTGGTCGGTAATATCGCGACCTAAGAATGTAGTGATACAACGGAAACCTACATAAGATTTAGCTGAATCGGCATATTCCCAGTGACGGGTGCCTGTTTCGATGTAGTAACCGATATCTTTCCATGAACCACCACGGATAACCTTGCGTTTCATAGCTTCCGGTTCTGATTTCTCAGCATCGTAGCGAACATCCGGGTTAAGATCATGAATGAAGGAGTAAGAGTTTTCGTAGAAAGCTGATGAAGTCCACTCAGCTACGTTACCTGCCATGCAGTATAAACCGTAATCATTTGGCCAGTAAGCATCGCCACGTACTGTGTAGAAACCACCATCCTCTGGATAGTTACCACGGCCTGGCTTAAAGTTAGCTAAGATACATCCTTTAGAGTTGCGAAC
>DATGXP010000110.1:0-4697 GCA_035298845.1 Chitinophagales bacterium | reverse complement strand
ATTTTATCGCCTGGTTTCAGTACGCTTTGGTACAAAGCTGCTAATGCCGACATGCCCGAGGCAAACACCAGGGCCTTGGCTTTTATATTCAATCCAAATGTTTCTAATTGTTCCAGTTTTTTTTCTACCAGTTCGGCATTTGGGTGGCTCCAGCGCGAATAGATGAAAGCCTCTTCTTCACCCCTGAAAACCTTTTGTGCTTTTTCGGCACTTTCGTAAACGTAAGTAGATGAAGTGTAAATAGGAGAGGAGTGTGGCGTAATAAGTTGTTGGCTATAATTGTCCTGCGATGTGATAGATGCAAAGCCCAGTGGGTTTGCATTTTTGGGTGTTGCAGTTTTTTTAGTTTGTTGCTTCTTCTTCATAACTTGCAGGCTTAACATACTTACTCAATTTACCATGAGTTATTCTCTACAACAACACCTGGCTTATAATGTTTGGGCTAACGCCAAAATAGCTGATTTTATTATAAACGCGGGTGAAAAACTTTCTGACACAGAGGTGAAAAGTAGTTTCCCTACCTTACGAAAAACACTGTACCACGTATGGGATGCCGAATTTATATGGCTGAAACGCCTGCAAGGCCAAAGCATGGCCGATTGGCCTAGCAAGAATTTTAATGGCACTATGCAGGACGCCGCTAAAGGTTGGGCAGAATGTTCCAAAGCATTTCAGGACTTTATTGCAAGTAAAGACCAACCCTATTACCAATCTGTATGCACGTATAAGAATATGAAGGGCGATACATTTACAACACCGGTAGAGGGTATTGTAATGCATGTGGTAAATCACGGGACATTTCACCGGGGGCAAATGATAACTATGCTCCGCGGTTTAGGCTATACCGACTTAGGTAGCACCGATTTAATTACGTATTTACGACTGTGATATGGTGCACTTTGTCATGCTTTCTGAGGGTGGGGATACGTCATCATTAGATTTTTTCACTCCTCTTGTACGAAAAGCAGTATCTCTGTTATAATAGCTCAAGATCTCTAATTTCCTCCAGCGAGTTAAGTTTCCAGTCGGCTATTACCAGTTTAGGGTTGTGGTAATCTTCGGGGTAGGGTATTACAGCGCATTTCATTTTGGCCGCTTTAGCTGCCAGTAACCCATTGAAAGAATCTTCAATTACAAGGCAATTTTCCGGCCTTACTTTCAGCATTTCGGCAGTGCGTATAAATACCGCCGGATGTGGTTTACCATGGGTTTCATGTTCTGCCGATACTAGCATGTCAAAGTAGTTTTCTACCTCTAATTTCTTTACAGTTGCCTTTATAAGCCGCATGGCCGACGAGGAAGCGACCGCCATTTTCAGTTTTTTGTTTTTAAAGTAACCAACCGACGCCTTAAAGCCTTTCATGGCTTCGGCATGGTGGGTAATGGCGTTCTCCATTTCGTCCAGCACTTCGTCGTGTATCTGCTCTTTGGTTTTACCTTGCCACGGCTGGCGATGCCACCAGTGCTCCACAACTTCATCAAACCTAAACCCGGTGGTTTGCATACAATCTGCCTCGGTTAGGTTAAGGCCTACAGTAGCAAACACCTTCATTTCGGCTTGCCGCCAAAAAGGTTCGCTGTCTATTATCAGCCCATCCATATCATATATTACTGCGTCGAACATTTTGTGAATATGTGTAAGGCAAGATTAGTAATATTGCTTTCAGAATCTATTATGTTTGCCCTAATAAATTGACCGATTGGAAGCTATAGCACAGTTTTTTGCCCATTTTCTGGAGCCAGATCCTAAAACCGCTTTACTGGTTGTTTTAAACCTGATACTAATTGAAAGCCTTCTTTCGGTAGATAATGCTGCTGTGCTGGCCACTATGGTAATGGACCTGCCGGAGAAAGACAGGAAACGGGCACTGCGTATAGGACTCGTGTTAGCCTATATTTTCCGCGGTACGGCCCTTGTTTTTGCCAGTATATTGGTTAAAATAAGCTGGCTTAAATTGGTGGGTGGCGGTTACCTGATTTACCTCTGCGTACATTTCTTTTATAAAGAGATTACCAAAAAGGAACACATACTTGACATTGAACAGGAAGAACTGAGTGAAACGGTGAAACACCCAAAACGCATGTTTGGCCTCAGCCAATTCTGGAGCACTGTGCTAATGGTAGAAGTTATGGATATGACTTTCTCGTTGGATAATGTTTTTGCAGCTGTAGCATTCACCCAAAACATTTACCTGGTTTGTTTGGGTGTGTTTATAGGTATTATCACTATGCGCATTGTGGCTGGATATTTTGTGAAGCTGATGCAGAAATTTCCGTTTCTCGATACTATGGCATTTCTGGTAATTGGTATTCTGGGCCTTAAGCTTTGCCTTGGTTTTTATTGCGGCGAGTTTGGCGAAGGAACATGGCTATGCCATATGCTCGAAAGCGAAAAAGCAGATATGGTGTTTTCGCTTACCACAGTGCTGATTTTTGTATTACCCATAATCACGTCTTCTCTTTTCGGTTTCCCGAAGAAAAAGAATTTGCCACCAACGCCTCCAACCACGGTTTAATATAAAGCAAAAGAGTTCCTGCTTCGGAACTCTTTTGCTTTACAGGTTATTTGAATGCCACCACTTTTCCTATTCTGCGGTAAATAGTCAGCCCCAGTAAAATTACAACCAGTAACCACCATATTTCTGCAAAGAATAAGAGGATGCCTTCAACTACCAGCCAACCGCTTTTTAGCGATGCCGTTAACCGGGTGGCAAATGGTGGTGTATAGGCCAGTATCGGTTTGTTGCTACTTATCATAGTGTGCATAGCAGCCTGCGGCTGATAAACTTCCAGCGTAACGGTGCTGTAATTTATATGGTCCTGCGTACTTAAATTAGATAGCATAGCATCGTCAGCCTGTTCGGCTTTATTCAAAAGCGCTTCCTCAGCTGTTGCTGTCTCTTCCAATTTCTTACCATGGCTATCTATGGCTGCCGCTAGCCGTTTTTCGCTCTTGCTCATTCGTTGCTGCTTTAACTTGTTCGAGAGCATTTGAAGCGCTACATCATCGGCTCGTATTTGCCGGTAATCTATATAATCAACAAGCCGGGCAATGCTTTTAAGTGTAGTATCCAGTGCTGTGTTAGGTATGCGCAGCTTTATATCGTTTATTACAGAATAGCGGGTTGTTTCCAACGATGAATCTGCCGAAACTGCTACAGTGCTGGTACTGTTGATAGTGCTGGTTAAATTAGTGTAAGCCACAAACCCTCCGTGGCTGGCTACAATATCCTCTATAGCATAACTGGCTTTTACCACATCTTTTACTTTAAATTTAATGTCGGCTGTACGAATAAACTTATGGGCGGTATCTTTTTTGTTTTCTATAGCTGCAGTTGATGTGGCGGGTAGTGCATGCTGCATTTCTCCGGCATGCCCTGGTGTGGCCTGGTTCTGGTTTCTTTCTTTCCTGCTTTGGCTGCAGCAGGCAAATACAAAGGTGGCCACACTTGCTAATAACAAGAGTTTAAGAGTTGGTTTCATGTGGTTAGTTAATGGTGAGGTAGAGTTAATTCAAAGCAGTGGCTTATTGCTGTAGTTAACGCCGGTAAGCCTGTAATTGGTATACAGAAAGTGTATAGCGGGTAAGGTGTTAACTCAACTTTAACTGCAACCAAAAGTTGAAGCCGCCGAAAAGTATGCCCATAATAAACCCGGCTATTACTTCTGCTACCGTGTGGCGCTTAAGCACCAGCCTCGATAGGGCAATAAGGATAGAAAACAGTAACATAGCGATGCCTGCATACAGATTTATGAGTAACAATGCAAAGCCCAGGTAAACCGAAATAGAGGTATGCATAGAGACCTTTAACCGGTAGTTAATTATAAAAGAAACTATAACCATGCATAAAAACACCAGGCTGCCAAACCTGAAACTGGCAGGCTGGTTGGTTAAAAATAATATGGCCGTTACCACACTTAGCAGCAACAAAAGAAAGCGGTAAAAGCTTTGGCGTTGCTCACGGTCGCTTACATCGTAGTTGGTATATATCCCCCTTTTGGTTTTTACGTAATTGTTTATGCTAATGGGTATAGTAACACCGCCAATAACAAGCAACGAGAGCAGGCCGGCGGTAACCGGTTCCATGGTTTTTAGGGTAATGAACAGAACGAAAACTGAGAAGGTTATAAGCGGGTTGCCTACAGTAGATACTACAGCAGATGCTTTGTGTAGCAGTGTTCTTTTTTCGGTTTTTGTTTCTTCTTGCATTAGCCGTAAATAGGATAGTGTAACAATACTTTTAAAATGGATAGCCGATAGCTAACTGAAACTGCCCAGTTTTAAAGGCCTGTCCATCTTTAAACTGCCAGCGTTTGCCTTCTACACGGCGCGGGTCGCGTAGAGGGAACCCGTAATCGAACCGGATAACGAAGAAGTTGAAATCGAGGCGCAGACCGGCCCCGGCATCTACTGCAAACTCGCTCCAGAAACGCTTAAAGTTAAACTCGCCCAGGGTACGGGTATCTTTGCGTATTAGCCACACGTTACCGGCATCGGCAAATATGGCCCCTTTAATCCACCGGTATATATCAAAGCGTATTTCGGCGTTCATTTCTAATTTAATATCCCCCGTCTGGTTAAAGAAACCGGTATTGGTTTTCTTACCTGTTTCGGCAGTATATGCCGATGGGTCCGAATAGCCCCCCGGCCCAATTTCTCGGATAAGGAATCCTCTTAAGCTGTTGGGCCCACCCAC
>DATGXP010000109.1:0-3098 GCA_035298845.1 Chitinophagales bacterium | reverse complement strand
TACCTGACTGCTGACCATGGCGTGGCGCATGTACCTGATTTTAGTAAAGAGCATAAAATACCAGCGGGTGTTTTCCCTATTGACACAGTGATGAAGCAACTGGAGACCAAACTAAAGCAGCAATATGGCGAAGGTGATTGGCTACTGAGTTTTGAGAACATGCAGCTATACTTTAACAACAAACTGCTGGAAGAAAAAAAGATTGACCGTGCGGCTTTCAAAAAAACCATACACAATTTTATGGTGCAGTTTGAAGGTGTAGCTAAAGTAATTGACCTTGAAAATCTATCGAACGAACTGCTTGAAGCGCGTATGAAACGCGACATTAGCAATGGCTTTTACCCAAAGCGCTCGGGTGAGATGTATGTATTGTATGAGCCTGCCTGGTTTGATGGCATGGACAAAGGCACTACGCATGGCTCGGTGTACCCCTACGATACACACATACCTTTGGTATGGATGGGCTGGAATGTAAAGCCCGGCGAAGACCACAGCGATATACACATGACCGACATAGCGCCTACGGTGGCAGCCATGCTGCATATACAGGAACCTAATGGCAATGTAGGTAAGGTGATAGAGGGGTTATTTAAGAAATGATACGGACCGTTTATTTTAATTTACGTTTCAGGTAAAACGCATTAGTTGCGTCGCCATTTGCCATTGTAAAATCTCGCATTGAAAACGTCCTGTTATTTAAGTTTTCTGCGCAAGAAAAATACATATTCTTTGGCCGAAACAACTGAACCTGCTGATTCTGACGCGGATGTGCTTGTATATACATCCCAACCTTGCAAGGCCAATTCATTTACCTTTTTAATTACTTCGGATTGGACCCATTGACCTTTCTCCATTTTATATCCGGTAACACCATCTTTACTTGCTACCTGTATGTAATTAGCCGCAGTATATACCATAGCATACTCATAAGTATCTTGAGTAAAACCTTTAAATACAAAATTAACCGTTAAAAAAAGCACTATTAAACAGGTTCTAATTTTCACACAATAAGTTTTTGGTGCTCATAAAAATAAAAAATCCAGCCTCTTTCCCAGGGGCTGGATCTATATATAAACTGAAAGTTTAAAGTAATAATTACGCTGCAGTGCCGGCAGTGCGCATAGGGTTGGTATCCCATTTGTTTATTTCGCCGCTTAGTATCTCCTGGTATACAGCCACGCGCTGGTTCATCTTGCGGTAGCCTTCCAGTACATCGGCAAAACCTTTTGAGCCGAACTCGCGCAGGCTTTCTTCGGTAATATCAATATCATCGGCTGTTAAGTACGATAGCTTAATGTTCATCACATTGCAAAAGTTCAGCAGGGTTTCAATTTTTGCAGTATCGGCACCCTTTTCAAGGCAGCTATAAGCCTGTTGGGAGATATTTAATGAAGATGCTACTGCTGACTGTTTCCAACCGCTGATTTCGCGGATTTTTCTGATTCTGGCTGAGATATTCATGGTTAGTAATTTTTGAGTTTTGTTTGTATTGGTGTCGGTATATAATTTACCAAACAAATGCCAACTTGTGTATCGGGCGTGCCAAACTGCTGAAATGCACGACTGGCAAGGGTTTCAGCCAACAACAACTTATCGTTAAAACACTAATAAGATATTAGCACCCTACCAAAATGAAAAAAAGCCTTTCAAAAAAGGGTGAATTGCACAAGAAGTAGGTTGTATTTTAACAGGCTATACAACCTGTCTATTCAAAAAACCGCCATTTAATGCCTACCCTAAAAGACAGGTCAGAGGCCGGGTAGCCATAAAGCGAGTAATAACCCTTAGGGCCAAAGTAAGAACTGATATTATCTACTTTGAGAAACACACGTACGGTTCTGATCTTTAAGTTAAGGAAGAAATCGAGTACCGGATAGGTTTTAGGTGTTACATTATAAATAGGCGTAAACGTGGCCAGGAAGGGCTCATAATAAGGGGCATTGTTTTGCAGGTTGTAGCGCAAATCGAAGCCTACACTAAACCATAAGGCGCCTTTAAATACGCGGCGCTCATAATATATACTGTGCCTGGTAACCAGCATGGGGAAGGTTCGCTTAACCACCCCTTCGTTAGGTGCGGAAGTAAACCATATATCATTATCTATATGAAAGCCCTTGAAGCCATTGCGATTGCCAAAGTGGGCTACAAATACATTCTCTACACCAGTAGTAATATACGGATTAGCATTACCGGCATACACGGGCAGATGATCTACAACATAATAAGTAACATCAGCTGTTAGGCCATAAGGGATGTTCTGGTATTTGCCACCTACTGCAAAGGTTTTGGTTTTAGGCAGGTTATATTGCCAGTCAACGGGGTGCGAGGTATAGCGCTCAAATTTATAAGATGCTTCTTTTAACTGGTAGGTAGCATAGCCGCTGATCATACCAAATTTGCCGAAATCGTAACCGGCGTAACCATCGGCCAATAAATCGTTCTGATTCCAGCCATACAGATAATAGCGCACACTGCCTTTGTAGAATATCTTTGACTTAGATGCCCCATTGCTGCGAAAAGTACCGCCTACATATAAATTGCTGGTGTTGCTCTTCAGCCTGTTTTGGTTTATCAGGTAATAATCAAAGCCTGCTTCGGCACCGGCAATAAAATTTTTATCGGAGTAGGTAGAATCAGAAGTGAGCTTACGCGCATAGTAATCCAGCATCAGGGAGTTGCCAACCTTCACATA
Source organism: Chitinophagales bacterium (assembly GCA_035298845.1). Classification (GTDB taxonomy): domain Bacteria; phylum Bacteroidota; class Bacteroidia; order Chitinophagales; family LD1; genus Bog-950. The sequence goes on along the minus strand of DATGXP010000109.1, from coordinate 406 downwards.
ATCCATATCATTGAACACCGAATCTTTCAAATAAAATTCATCGTAATAGCTTACCGAGGGTTGTTTATCGCGATAACGGTTTTTGTTGCTCTCTACATTAAGCTGATGTGAAATACGAAAGATAGGCATAAGCGCCTGCGTGCGCACCGAGTCGCTCCGGCCATCGAAGTACTTTTTGCCCAAGGTATACGAACTCTTTAAATAAAAATCTACCTGCCGGTAACTGTTCTCGGCTACCGGCAGCGAAATAGGCACCAGCAACTTTCTAAAAAAAGTAGAATCGAAGGGGCTGATAGGCGTGCCGCCATGCTCCTGCACCTTAAATGAGTTAAATATCAGGTCGGCACCTATCGACCAGTGTTTGTTTTTAGAGTTGTAAATGCCATACAGGTAAAAGCTATTGTCC
>DATGXP010000108.1:0-2154 GCA_035298845.1 Chitinophagales bacterium | reverse complement strand
TCCAGCCCGCAGGCCATTATTTTAGTAAAATAGGAAAGGTCGGTACTTATGTTTATGGCTAACCCATGCATAGTAACCATGCGGCTTACGCGCGCACCTATGGCACATATCTTTTTATCCTGCGCCCAGGCAGCAGGCAAGCCCGGCGCCGGTTTGCCTTTTATCCATATACCGGCAGCACCTTCTATTCGTTCACCGGTTACGCCATATTCTTTAAGTGATTGTATAATGGTTTCTTCCAGTTGCTGTATGTATTGATTAACACCAATGCCCAGGCTATCTAAATCTAGTATGGGGTAAGCTACCATCTGCCCCGGACCGTGAAACGTAACATCGCCGCCACGCTGCACGTGGTAAAATTCGGCGTTCATATCTTCATCGCTCACCAGTATGTTCTCACGCTTGCCGCTTTTGCCCAGCGTATAAACCGGCGGGTGTTCGCAAAGAATTAAGTAATTGGTGGTAGGCTCTCCCTTAAGTTTTAAAGCAATGTTTTTATTAAAGAGTTCTTCCTGCCGGGCAAGCACCTCCTGGTAAGATTTCAAACCTTCATCTAACAGAATCACGGTGCTTAATCTTTAAATGGGTTATAACGAGGAAGCTTCTTCTTTTCTGCTTTCATGCGCTTTTTCTCCTCTTTTATTTTCTCTTTAAAATCGCGGTTTACCACCAGCCTTCCATAGGCACGGTTGATATCATGGTCAAGGGTTCTTACCGGAGCATCAAACTTATCCAGATAAACCCCCTCTACAAAGGGAAATGGCCGATGCAGTTGGTGCAGTTCTTTATCAAGCATAATGATACCACTATGTGTAGCCGGCGAGGTAGATGTGCCTGCTGGGGTCTTATCCATAGCCTTGTCGTTTAGCTTGTCCAGGTTTACGGTGTTTACCGGGCCAGCCACTGGGTGGCTGTAATCGTCAAATTTCGAGAAAGATTCAACGCTGCCATATTCGCAAAAAACAAAATTGTCGCCATATGTAAACGCTATGGTACTATCACGCACTAAATCGCGGTTGAGAAACAAATATTTTTTGCCGTCTAAAAACGCCTGCGTTTCGTGCGCGTAAATAAAATACACAGGGCAAAAAAAGAAGTTCCGCGCAAAGGCATCGTACATGCGCTGGTTCTGTTTGTAGCGGTCGGCTTCAATGCGGTCAGCTATATCATTTCTTCCCGCCTGGCGGTAGGCCACCACACTTTTGGGGCTGGTCTTTAAACGCACAATTACAGCTCCTTGCTTCAGATTTCGCAAGGTTATGGAGGCCTGGTCGCGGTACAAAACTGTATCTGCCGGTGCATCTGTTAATACATAATTGCCACTGGCCAATCCGGTAAGGGTATCCTTCTTCTGCGCACCAACACACATCGCTATTAGCACTCCCACAAATAATATCGTCGCTTTCTTCATCTTGCTATTTAAAATCCTTCATTATCTCTTTAGGCACAAACTTTCCGATTTTCCCCTTGCCTCTAATAATCTCACGCACTATAGTAGATGATATCGACGACAACTCCGGCTTAGAGAGTATCAGTATAGTTTCCAGCTGCGGCAACATATCGTGGTTAAGGTGTGCTATCGTTTTTTCATATTCAAAATCAGCCGCGCTTCTTATTCCTCTCACCAGGTAGTTGGCTTTCTTTTTCTCGCAAAAATTTACGGTCAACCCTTCATACGCCTCTACCTTTACTTTCTTTTCGCCTTTAAATACCAGCTTTATCCACTCTATCCTCTTCTCCAGTGCAAACAAGCTTTGCTTTTGCGAGTTGCTGCCTATGGCTATTATAATCTCGTCAAATAGGGGCAATGCTCTTCTCACAATATCTGCATGTCCTACGGTAATTGGGTCAAACGACCCCGGGAACACAGCAATCTTTTTCATCTTATACAAATTTAGGTGTATTAAACGTATGTATTGTCAGGCGTTTGTAATTTTTAAGCCTCTTTAGGTGGATTATTGGTAAAAATAGAGAAAATGGTAGTTCCATAATTTCTACTTTTAAAGAAATGAGGATGCTTCTCAAAGTTATGGTCAGGGTTATGCTCTAGTATAAACCACCCTTCGCCTTCTACCAGCGCATGTTTAAATATTAAGTCCGGTATAGTATTCAGGTTCGGCAGCGGGTACGGCGGGCCGGCAAATATCACATCAA
>DATGXP010000107.1:0-3630 GCA_035298845.1 Chitinophagales bacterium | reverse complement strand
AATGAAAGAAGAAATAAATACAAGTAAAGCCGGTCCCGTACTTAAAGCCGTAGCCCTCAATAAATATTTTGAGGAGCCCGACAAGTTTCATGTGCTAAAGGATGTGAGCTTTGAAGTGCAGCGCGGTGAGTTTGTTTCTATTGTAGGTAAAAGCGGTTGCGGTAAATCAACGTTGCTGTATCTGCTATCTACAATGGATACCGACTACACAGGGCAGATGTATGTAAACAACGTGTTGCTTACCGGTAAAACACAAAACGAGCTGGCTAAATTTCGCAATGAGCATATCGGCTTTGTGTTTCAGTTTCACTTTTTATTACCGGAGTTTTCGGCGCTTAAAAACGTGATGCTGCCTGCCGAGAAACTGGGCAAGTACAGCAAAAGCGAGTGCGAAGACCGCGCTTACGAAAAACTCAAGTGGCTGGATATGGATAAGTTTGCCACCAAGCTATCCTCTAAGCTATCGGGCGGGCAACAACAGCGGGTGGCTATAGCGCGCGCCCTGGTGAACGACCCCACCATAATTATGGGCGATGAGCCAACGGGTAACCTCGATTCGGTAAATACACAAATAGTATTTGATATATTACGTGGCTTATCAAAAGATAAGGGGCAAACAATTATATCGGTAACGCACGATACCGAGTTTGCTGCTAACAGCGATAGGATTATAGAAATGAAAGATGGTGAAATTGTAAACGGGCATATGGTGGCTCACTAAAGCAAGGGTATGGAGAGGTTGAAGGTAAAAGGGGAAACAAAAATAGCGTTAGGTATAATACTGGCTATATACCTGGTGTTTAATACTGTCAAAGTCTTCTTTTTTATCGACCAAAGCCTTACCTGGCATGCCATAACGAGTGGCATTGGCTTAATTGCGATTCTTTTTTTTGGGTATGTAGTGCGCACCATTGATATCTATATGGATAGTATTTATCCATTTGAGCGCAACCCTGCTAAGCGTATTGCCATACAGTTTTTGGTTACACTTACGGTAATCATGATTATCCGTATTGTTCCCACCATCCTCTTTCAGGACCGGATACCCATACACCTCACGCGCGAGTTATGGGCGGCTACTATTGCTTTAAATATTTTTATGGTGCTTAGCGTTATCCTCTCCATTTTTGGTTATCACTTTTTTATAAGGTGGAAACAGGAGCGTATTGTGGCTGCAGAGCTGGAGAAAGAGAAAGCATTGGTGCAATACGATAACCTGAAAAACCAGTTGAACCCGCATTTCCTTTTCAATGCCCTGTCATCACTCAACTCTTTGATATTTGAGAACCCGCAACTGGCTTCGGATTTTTTGCAGCAACTCTCCAAAGTGTACCGGTATGTGCTGGAGAATAAAGAGAAGAACTCGGTAAGCGTACAAAAGGAGATGAACTTTGTAAGCCACTATGTGAAATTACTGGAAACCCGCTTTGGCGAGGGGCTTACGGTAGCATTCAATATTGATGAAACCAGTAAAGAGAAAAATATTGTGCCCGTTACATTACAGATACTTTTAGAAAATGCCGTAAAGCATAACACTACTTCTAAAGATAATCCATTGCATATAACCGTAACCAGTAGTGGCGATTACCTTTCGGTAAAAAATAACCTGCAAAGGAAACATGCTATCGAAACCTCCAATAAGCATGGGTTGGAGAATCTTAGAAATCTTTATCGCTATATTTCCGACAAGCAGGTAGAAGTTATAGAAACGGCAGAATCGTTTGAAATTAAAATTCCATTAACATGAAAGTTGTGATAATAGAAGATGAGCCATTGGTGGCCAAAAACCTTATACGAATGATAAAGCAGATTGAGCCGGCTGCCGAAGTGATTAACTCGTTAGATTCCGTAGAGTCTGCCGTAAAGTGGGTAAAAGAGAACCAACAACCCGACTTGTTTTTTATGGATATACAACTGTCCGATGGTATCAGCTTCGATATTTTTGATAAGGTAAAAATTGAGAAACCCGTTGTGTTTACAACCGCCTACAACGAGTATGCTATCCGTGCGTTTAAGGTGAATAGTATTGATTATCTGCTTAAGCCTATTGATAAAGACCAGTTGCAACTGGCTATTGATAAGTTCAAAAAGTACCATGGGCAGAGCAATGTAACCGGTTCCGAGCAATTGCAATCTTTTGTTTCGTCGTATGGCAAGGCAGAGTTGCCTAAATACAAAGAGCGTTTTCTGGCGCATTATAAGGCGGGTATTGTTCCACTGCCAGAAGCAAAGGTGGCCTACTTTGTAAAAGATACCATCATCTACCTCGTTACTACCGACAACGAAAAACTGGTTACCGATTACAATACTATCGACGAGATAGAAGAAGTAGTAAACCCTAAAAAATTCTTTAGGGCCAACCGGCAGATGATTATTCATATCGACCAGATAGACACTTACAAGAAGCACGATACCGGTAAAATAGAGGTGCACTTAAAATGCGATAAAAATGCCCGTGCCGATGTAAGTCGCGAGAAGGCTAACGAATTTGTAAACTGGCTCGACCAATAAACTTTGTTAGATAAACAGAAATCTATGCAAACCACCATTGAAACAACCATTACTACCTTCGGTAAGGTAACCTTTGAAGCAAAATCTGTTTTCGGCAAGCTGAGTGCCGCGCAGCTAAATTGGAGGCCCTCATCGGATAAATGGAGCATAGCCCAATGCCTCGATCATTTGATGGTCTCTAACAATACATACATCCCGCAGTTTGATGAGGTTATTGCCGGTAAGCACAGCAATTCTTTTTATCAAAACATTCGCTTCATCTCTAAGTTTTTCGGCGAATACCTTATTAGAGAAACAGGACCTGTTGTTGCCAAACCCATGAAAAACCCACCGGCTTTTGCCCCTTCGCAAAGCGAAATTACCGCCACTATTGTTTCAGATTTTGAAAAACATCAGCAGCAGTTTTCGGCTAAGCTAAGCCAACTGTCGGCTATCGATTTAGATAAAACCGTGCTGTCTTCACCTGCCCTTGGCATTATCACTTACACCCTGCGCGATTTACTCACTATCCTGTCTGGACATGAGCAACGCCATCTAAATCAGGCTAAAAACGTGCTGAATCATCCAAATTTTCCTAACTGATTTCATTCTTCTTCCTATCCCCGTTTTTATTAGCAATTTTGTACCTGTTGTAAACTAAATGGGGTACATGAAAGTTGAGCAAATTTATACCGGCTGTTTGGCCGAAGCCGCTTATTATATTGAAAGCAACGGCGAGTGTGCTATTATAGATCCCCTGCGCGAAACCGCACCTTATATCAAGCGGGCAGAGAAGAACAGGGCCAAAATCAAATACATTTTTGAAACGCATTTTCATGCTGATTTTGTTTCGGGCCACCTGGAGCTTTCGCAGCAAACCGGCGCTGTTATCGTGTATGGTGCTAAAGCTGAAACAGATTTTGAGTGTGTAAAAGCTAAAGATGGTGATGAGTTTAAAGTAGGAGATATTACTATCCGCGCATTACATACGCCGGGGCATACGCCCGAGTCTACTACCTATTTATTGCTGGATGAGAACGGTAAAGAGTACTGCATTTTTACAGGCGATACCTTATTTATCGGCGATGTTGGTCGCCCCGATCTGGCTATTAAATCCAATGTTACAAAAGAAGATTTAGC
>DATGXP010000106.1:0-3426 GCA_035298845.1 Chitinophagales bacterium | reverse complement strand
CTCTTCTCCGCTTGGTACCTATTACATCGGCAGCCAGTGTTTCGTTGCGGCGCTTAGCAGCTACCAGACCAATAAACAAAAGGAAAGGAGCAGAATACATAGCCACAAAACCTGCCGAACCGAAAAAAGCATCACCCTTTTTAAACTCCGGGGCAGTAGTTTTTATATACCGGATATCCTGCCCAAGGGCAGTTACATCTTCTTTACCCACCGCTGTAGCAGCAGTAGCGTTTACATTTTTAGATGGCTCGCCGGTTACCTTTACAGTAAACTCGGGCGATTTCATAGTGAAGTACTTAGCGCTTGCAGGTTCAAACCATGAGAAGGTTTTCGATTCAATTTTATAATCGCCGGGTTGGCGGGGTATAAGCAGGTAGTCGTATTGTTTGCTGCCACTCATGCCTGCCGGGCCGTTGCTTATGTTCTCTTTGGTTTTGGGGTCATACACTTCAAACTCCTGCGGAAAAGTAAGTACCGGGGCATCTACAAATTTAAGGTTACCGGTGCCCGATATTTTAAGTGTGTAGGTAATAGGCTCATCGGTCTTTGCTTCTTTACCCGATAGCGATGTTTCGAATTTATAGCTACCTACCGCACCGGCAAAGTCTTCTGGCTTACCGGCTTCGGGCAGTTCCTTCACATTAACTGTAACAGCCGATGTTTTTAAATTCATGGGCACTTGTTGAACAGCCCCTATGCCAAAAAAATCATCAAACATGTTGCGCGAGCGCGAGCGTGTTTGCGCCTGCACTACCGTGCTAACCTCGCATGGCGCTATGGGCAATGCACCTGCACGCTGGGGATAAAGATTATACTTTAAAATATCTACTACATTGTATTGCTTGCCATTAATGGTTTCGGCAGTAGGGCGGCGCTTAGGGTCCAGCTCTACCTCCTGGCTCCAGTAGCCATCAAACGATGGCGCCTTGGTAACATTAAAGCCCGAGAGGTTCTGGCGGAAATACAGTTTGTAACTGGCGGTAAGCATTTCTCCTTTGTAAGCCGAATTTTTGTTGACTACCAGCTTCATAAACACTTCATCTTTCAACTGTTTTTCTAAATCGGCAGTATTAACCGGGGGCTCTTCTTCTTGTTGGCCTCCACGGAAAAACGGGTCATCAAACGGGTCGAACGGGTTGCGCTGACGCTGGGTTTGTTGCTGAGCAGCGGGTGCAGTTACCTGTATGGTTACTTCGTTACTCTCTACAGTTACGCCACTAATAGTAACACTGGCCTTGCCTATTTTAAAAGTGCCCTGGTTTTTGGGCCGAAGTATATAATTGTAGGTTACACTTTGGGTTACGTTGCCATTAACCCACTGCATACTGGTAGAGGTATTGGGCCCGCCCAATAACTGAAAGTCTGAAATGGCTGGTGGCTTGAGATTGCTGCCGTTGCCATTCTCTATAGTAAAACTTAACTGAAAATTAGAGTTGAGTGGAACCTGCTTAGGTGCCGATGCGTAAAATTTTGCCTGCCCGAATAAAGAAACGCACGCCAAAAGCAATAGCAAGGCCAGGATAAGGTTTAGCCCTTTCCGGTTGTTTACATCTGCTATGTTATTGCGGGTTTCCATTGTTACTGCAAAAGTCCTTCAACTATACGGTTTATTCAAGCTAAGGCTGCCAACTTAATTTTTTTTCACACCTTTTTTCTGCTTACCAGTCCTTCTCAATCTTAACATTTACCACCTTCACCTGCTTTTGCTGCATCTTCTGGTTGGTTTTTTGCTCTTCGCCCTGCAGGGCTTGCAGCATTTTTTCGGCTTCTTCTTTACTTAGCTTAGGTTGCTGCTGGCCCTTGCCCTGCTGGTCTTTTTTGTCCTTGTTCTCGTTGTTTTTTGCCTGCTGGTCTTTATCCTGGTCTTTCTTGTTTTGGTCTTTGTTATCCTGCTGGTCTTTTTTGTCGTCCTTTTTATCCTTTTGGTCCTTATTGTCTTTATTATCCTTGTTCTGGTCGTTTTGCTTTTGTTCTCTTAATCGCTCATTAGCGTAGGCAAGGTTATACTTGGTTTCCGCATCCTTTGGGTTGTTCTTCAGGGCTTCTTTAAATGAATTTACAGCCTCCTGCCATTTGTTTTGCTGCATAAAGGTATTGCCAAGGTTGTGGTATGCTTTAGCTTTTACTCCCTTATCGGGATTCGTTTGCGCCGAAAGCTGAAACTGCTTAATAGCCTCATCATATCTTTTCTGCTCATACACGGCATCGCCCAGGTTAAAGGTAGCCTCGGGCATGTTGTTTTTTTTGTCAAGCGCTTTTTTGTAGCTCGCTTCGGCATCGGCATATACCCCTTTTTCAAATTGCTTATTGCCGTTGCGTGTTTCTTTTTTCTCCGGCACGGTAGAAAGGGTGTTTAACTGTGCAAACGAAAACCGGTAACCGGTAACGGACAACAACACTACCAACGCAGTAGTAAGGTACCGGTTAGGTTTACAGTAAGTTATAATACCATGCTTCGTCATAACACTAAAATTTAAACCTCAATTTTCGTTCGCTCACAAACCATTCTATCAACAATAGCACCGCTGCTATTATCAGGCATATTTGAAACTGGTCGTTGAAATCGGTAAACACTACTTCTTCAAAATCTTTGGTATTAATACGGCCAAGCTCTTTAAAAATGGCGTTTATCTCGTCTTTGCCACTGCCCAGTTGAAAGTATTTGCCATTGCCCTTAGCGGCCAGTTCGCGCAGCATGGGTTGGTTCATTTTGGATAATACTATGTTGCCGCTTTCATCACGCTTAAAATCGCTGCCTACCGGTATAGGGCCGCCATTATCGGTACCCACACCAATAGTAAATACCTTTACGCCCTCTTTAACGGCATCGGCTATAGCCTCATCGGTACCGCCTTCGTTATCTTCACCATCGGTAATAATTATCAGCGCCTTGTGCTTGTTATCTTCTTTTACAAAGTTTTCGCGCGCCATATTTACGGCCTCGGCTATGTTGGTGCCCTGTGTAGGCATCAGGTTAGTGTTTACCGTTTTTAAATACATGCGGCCCGCGCTGTAATCTACTGTTAGCGGCATTTGCAGATAAGCGCGGCCGGCAAAAACAATCATACCCAGGCGGTCGTTATGCAGCTCATCGATAAAATTGCTGATAAAGTTTTTGGCGCGCATCAGGCGGTTAGGCTTTATGTCTTCGCTCAGCATAGAGTTAGATACATCTATGGCTATAAATACATCTATACCCTGGCGTTTTACTTTCTCCTGTTTAGTACCTACCTGCGGGTTGGCAAAGCCAATTACGATAAACTGAAAAGCCAGCGACAATAAAATGAACTTCAGCAAATGTTTATTGAACGAAACATCGGGTGTAAGCTGACCAAGCAGCGATGAATTTGCAAACTTCGCCAGGTTTCTGCTTCTCCAATTTTGAAAATACAGGAACAGCAGCAGCATAGGCACTACAGCCCACAG
>DATGXP010000105.1:0-5793 GCA_035298845.1 Chitinophagales bacterium | reverse complement strand
AATCGGCCATAATAAGTGGATGTGCTTTTTTTACAACAAACAAACTTAATGCCCGATTGCCTCGTGGTATTTCTTCTTATGCATTTTGCTTTGTATAAACACGCGGAAGATATCGTGCATGGTGCGGTTGCGGTTAAGTATATCGCCCTCCTGCAGGCCATTTAGCTCGTTCAGGGTCTTTTCAAACAACCCTTCGGCAGGGGCCTTGGCCGAGGTAAGCTTATTAAAAAAAGCCAGCAATACCTTCTCGAATTTGCTTTGCTGCCCCACTTTTTTTATAAACCGCGAAATATTAGGCACTATGTTTTTCACCAGCAGCAGGTTGCCCATTTCGTAGTGCGCTATCAGCTGCATCATCAGCAATATGCTCTGCGAGTCGAACCGCACAGCCTCTTCTTTCTTTCCCTGACGGTACAGCTCTATCCAATCCAGCGCTTTGGCATATTCGCCCATCTCCAGGTATACACTGCTATAGGTTACCATGGTATTAACGCGCACATGGTAGGGTATTTTCTGTTCGTAGCGCTTTAGCATAACCCATGCTTCTTCCATTAGTTTTAGCATGGCCTTGCTGTCTTTCTTCTGGTCGAAATAAATAAGTGCAAAGCGCGAGTAATAAATAAACGCAGCAATTTTATCGCGGTCGGTTTGCACCGGCACTGCCTGCAACTGTTTCAGGGCTTTGTTCATGGCAGCCCAATCGTGGTTAAAGTACGCCGCCTCCAGCAATAGGTTAAGTGCATTCATAGTGCCCCTGTAATCGTACTGCTTAAAATACGGCGTGGCATAGCACACAGCCACCAGCTTTTTTGCTTCTGCCAAAAAATCAGCCCTCCTGTCGGTTACCGAAAAATGCAGGCAGCGTATAAAATGAAACAGATACAGGGCCCTGCCGGTAAGTGCCGCCGACTTACTTTGCAGCAAGGGGTTACTAAAAATAGTATCGTAATCCTTCAACTGTTTGCCGTCGCGCAGCTGGTATACGGTTTTGTTCAACCGGTGCTGCTGCTGGTACAAATTCTCAAACTGCACCAGGTTGTCTATTTGCCTGCCCAGCTGCAGGTGGTAAGCTATCACATCGTCTATGGTTTCTTTACCCTTAAGCGGCTGATAATTATGCATAAGCATATACAGGCGGGCGGCAACAAACTCATTTAAGTCGGTTAGCATTTCATACTGCCGGGCCAGCTTAATACCATTATCTATTACCTGCATGGCTTGCGTGTAAATGCCCTTATCCATCAGTATATCCAGCTCAAGCTGCAGGTGCTTTAAGCTCGATTGTATGCTCGACTCTTCACGAAAATTGCGTAGCGCTCTTATAACTGTTTTGTACAGGTATGCTTTGGCTACACTGAACTGCTTTACAAATTTCTCGCTGGCAAACAGCTTTTTTATAGCGGCCTCATTGTATTGTCCCTGCGCGGCTATAGCATCAAACAGGCGGATGTAATTGGTAGATGAGCCCTCGCCCAGTTTAGCGGAGTAACGCTTAAAGTAACTGCGCTCTGCCATGCTCATGCCTGCAATTAACTCGTGCAATACATCCATACTGCCAATATAAAACCAAAACCTAAGAAACCGCACTTTTTTGCTTTGATTATGGCTGGCATTAAAGCCAGCTTTGCTGTAGCAAACAAAAAACTACAGCGTATGAAATTCAAAACTTACCTTTTGTGCAGTGCATTTTCCCTTTTCCTGTTTACATGCAATGCTCAATGGACAGAAACCGGAACGGGAGTAAACGCGCTAAACGCCGATGGGTTTATTCATGAATTACACGTTACCACCAATGGCACATTGCTTACAGCCGGGCAGTTTCGCAATGCCGGCAACTACTGCTACGTAGCTGCTTTTAACGGCACTAACTGGCAGGAGCTGGGCACCGGTGCCAACGCTCTTAATACTAACGGCACTATATACTCGCTGGCATCTGATTCTTCGGGCAATGTTTACGCCGCCGGCACCTTTCAGGATTCGTTGGGCAGCTACTATGTGGCTAAGTGGAATGGCAACTACTGGAGCCCTGTGGGGGCTACCCCCTTTAACGGCTACATTAAAAAAATAAAGACCGATAAGGCCGGAAAGCTATATGCCGTTGGCTCTTTTACAAACATAAGTGGCAACCACTATGTGGCCATGTGGGATGGCACTGCCTGGGCTGAACTGGGCGCCGGCAGCAATGCGCTTAACGCAAATGGCGGTGGCGAGGATATAGCTATAGATAATGCCGGCAATATTTACACAGCCGGTTTCTTTACCAACGGCAGCAATAAGTATTACGTAGCTAAATGGAACGGAGTATCGTGGAGTGAAACAGGCACCCTGAACGCCAATAATTACATACGCGTATTGGAGACAGATAACAGCGGCAATGTATATGCAGCGGGCAATTTTTATAATGGCGCCGGCAAAAGTTTTGTAGCCAAATGGGATGGCACCGGCTGGAGCGAATTAGGCAATTTAGATGCCAACGATGCCATTTTTGCCATAACCATAGATAATAACCAACACCTGTATGTAGCAGGTTCTTTTACCGGCAGCAACGGTTCGTATGTGGCCCGGTGGGATGGCAATAACTGGAGCGAATTGGGGGCAGCCTCTCCGCTGGCGCCAAACGATAACATTCTGGCGTTGGCTGCCGGCACAAATCATCGTATTTTTTGCGCCGGTTACTTTACCAATACCAGCAACAAGCAATATGTGGCACAACACACCCTGCTGCCAAATGATATAGCAGCAGTGAATACTACAGGCACCTATAGCGTATACCCTAATCCGGTTAAAGACCAGCTACAGGTAAGTAGTACGGCCGCGGTAAATGGCACCGGTATTAAACTACAGGTATACGACTGCACAGGTAGAGAAATACTGCACCTGCCGTTAAGCGGACAACACCAAATTACATGCGCCCATTGGCAACCGGGCGCTTACCTGGTTAAGCTGATATCGGCAGATAATATCCTGCTAAAAACACACCGAATTATAAAACTATAAAACCGGCAAACGGATTATGAAAACCTGCTTTGAACCAACCTGCTTTATCATCATCATTTCGCCCACGGTATTTGCCTGATATTAAACCTGCTTATTAAAAAACTATTGCTAACCAATATCCTGACAATGAAATCAATTCCCACTACCTTCATGGTATGCCTGCTGCTTACCCTTTGGTGCACCTTATCGTTCCGTTATTTTAAAAACCCGGTAGCTACTGCTACATCGCAGCAAAACCGCGGGGAAGATGAAGAGCGGGGCGAAAACCGCGAGCGCTTTCCCGAAGATAGTTTCCGGTATTCGGCAGCGGCTTTTCATGCCCTGCTACATGCGGTAGAAAGAATGCCAACCGATAAAGGCGACCGCAGCATAAACAAATGGGAGCCGATAGGCCCCGATACTATTCATATAAATGATAGTATACATTTTTGCGGCAGGGCCCGGTGCGTGCAGGTGTATACCGCGCAAAACCAGCAAGACCTTGGCATACGCGTAAGCACCGGTAGCGGTGGCCTGTGGAACATGAAAAGTGAAAACGGGCTCATAGTAGCCGAAAGCCTGCAGGGCGATTTACCTATACTGGATATTGGTGCGTTTGCCATACATCCGCAAAACCTGAATGTGATGATAGCAGGAACCGGTGAACCGGGTGCCGGTATGGGGGTGGGCCTGTTTAAAACAACCAACGGCGGGCAACATTGGGATGAAATAAACGCACCGTTTGGCCGCGCCAACGCCTATCATAAAATACTTTACAACCCTCAGCGCCCCGATACAATTTTTGCGGCCAGCAGCAGTGGGCTTTTCAGAAGTACAAATGGGGGCGACAACTGGAATACGGCATTGCAAGGCGATGTTACAGATGTAGTGCTTAACCCCATACACCCCGATACGGTGTATGCTACACGCATAAGCGGCAGTTTCTTTTTATCTATTGATGGGGGAGTAAACTTTTTTCCTATCAACTCTCCACCAGTGCCATGGGGCCATACTGCTATGGCCATTGCGCCTTCGTCGCCCAACATACTTTATGCCTGTGTGCTAACCGGTGGCAACAGCACCAACATTTATAAAACAGTGGACTACGGCGGCAGCTGGACACGGTGCCGTGTAACCAATTACCTGGGCATGGTAGATACTTTTTCGATACACTGGAACCAGGGGTACTTCAACAATACTATTACAGTGCACCCTACCGACCCCAATATTGTTATAGTAGGTGCCGGCGATATTACCCGCAGTACCGATGGGTTTAACTTTGCCGAGGGTTATGGTACCGATGGGCACCACGACCACCACTGCTTTGCCTGGCGCAGCGATGGCAGCCTTTTAGATGCCAACGACGGGGGTTTGTTTGTATCCTACAATAATGGCGCTACCATGAACGCCTCGCTTAACTACTTACCGGTAGCGCAGTTTTACCAATACGACCTGTGCGATAGTAAACCAGATATAATGCTAGGCTCACTGCAAGACAATGGAAACATTTACCGCAATGCCAACAGCGGCAACTGGCGGTGGGATTATGTAACCGGTGGCGATGGGTTTAGCTGTGGTATAAATCCGCGGGACGAAACCGATGCCCTGGCGCAACTTAACGGAGCCTTGCACCGCTCGCCCACTGGAGGAACCGAGTGGCCGGAAACATTTGTACCGGGGTTAATACGCGAAGGATTTTTCCTGCCAAGCTACGAGCGCTCTACAGCTCCCTCGTTGCCAAAAATGGAAGCCGCCTGGGTAAAAGGGCAAAGGGAGTTATACCGCCGCGATACCACCGATGTGTGGGCCGCCCTAAACAATCCCTCTGTTTTCGATCAACCTATTCTGCAATACGCACTTGGCAACCGCAACAATGCCAACGAGCTACAACATGTGTATGTTACGCTTAGTGCAGCCAGTTCAAACGAAATTTTTGTGCGCGACCGCACCAATGCCCAATGGTATAACATTACCCGCAACCTGCCATCGGGCCCGGCAGAATCGTACAAGGTAGCAACCGCCTATTACAACAACGATGTGGCCTACACAGCTTGTGTATCCGGCGACTCTATGGGCAAGGTATACTTTACCGTAGATGCAGGCATTACAGATTGGGTAGATATAACCGGTACCCTGCCACGCGGCATGCGCATTAATTGCATAGCCAATAATCCATTAAACCCCAACGAAATATTTATAGGCACCTTCCGCTTTGGTGTGTTCCGGACCATACTGGGTACCAACCAATGGCAGCAATGGGTAAACGGCTGGCCCAACGGTATGGATATTTCATCGCTGGAAGTGGTAGATAGCAGTGCTATAAACGGTAAAATGTTTGTGGTAGCGTCATCGTATGGCCGCGGCATGTGGCGCAGGGAAATTACCGGTGAAGACCCTTCGGCTATAAGCACACCGGCAAAGCAACCGGCTTTTATGCTCCACAATTTGCCGGTAGTAGCAGCGGGCACCGATTTGCAAATACGGTTTGAAACCGAAGAGGCCGCTAAGGTAAAAATCGAACTGTTTGATGTGTCGGGCCGGCATATTGCAACCGTGTATGAACAAAATACCGCTGCCGGAAACCACCAGGTAGCAGCACCCACCGGCACATTAGCTACAGGCATATTTTTATGCCGCATGCTGGTAAACAACAGCCGCGGAGTTACCAAAAAATTTGTGGTGGCACGTTAAACTGATTTAGATACTCAACCCGCTAAACGCCGGTGCAGTATTGCATCGGCGTTTTTTATTAGGCTACCCTTACTTTTACTTTATTTGAAACATGAAAAAACTTGAAAACAAAGTAGCGGTAATTAC
>DATGXP010000104.1:0-15830 GCA_035298845.1 Chitinophagales bacterium | reverse complement strand
TATGGGGCGCGAGTGCCGTCTATCCATCATTTTTCAAGGCTCCGGCGACCTTGATTATTCTTTCAGGGTAGTATACGGCGAAAATAGCGAAGGCCCACCACAAGAGTTGGCGCAAATACTTATAAATGCGGTTAAAATTACCGAGGGTTGGTATATGCAGCAACTGCAACCGCAAGCCGAGGATAAAAAATGGTGGCAGGTGTGGAAATGATGGGGTTATATTAACCTGGATCGGGCAGCCCCAATGCAAAATATATATGCTTAGTAATCATACAGAAAAGCTTAGGGCTTGTTAAGTATGTATTGTGCTGTAAAACATTGTGGTTTACTTGCCGTAGTAGTAAGTAACGACCAAATTATTGGTTCTTACTAAAATCTGCTCATCATGAATATTCTCCTATTAACACTACTCGCCATTGGGCTACTTATTTACCAGGAGTATTTTTACAAAAACAATGAGAGGCTAAGTAAAAGGCATTTGAAAAGGAGAAGAAGGTATTCTTAGTGAAAGCCGGCTCATTCTCATCTAATCTACTGGTAATTACTCCGCTTATTGCAAATAAATGGTGCAGATTTCTGTGGTAAAATGGTAATACCCATGTCTGTTTATGTTGCAACTTATTTGTAATCAGTATTTCACGAAATATCAGGATGGAAATATTTGCAATACATTGATAATATGTTGATTATCAATGTATTGCAAAGGGGCTTTACATGAGGGTGTTTACATGGCTTGGGGGTAGTTCGCTTAATATCAACAGCTTATGGGGTGTAAGGTGTTTACACAAATGAGTTTTCGGTCAAAATCGGCTTAATACAACTTGCTTTTCATTACCCCCCACTTACACAACCTGTGCACCAGCGATACCTGCAGGCAACCAAAACCATACTTTAAACTCCGTTGAAAATTAATGGAGCTGGCCTCGGGAAAATACTTGGTAGGGCAGGTTACTTCGGCTACATCAAAACCGGCATAAAATATCTGGCTTACCATCTCATTGTCAAACACAAAGTCATCGTCGTTATTCATAAACTTTATGCTGGTAAGCACCTGCTTGTTAAAGGCGCGGTAACCGGTATGGTATTCCGATAGCTTTTCGCCTATTAGAATATTTTGAGTAAGGGTTAAAAACCGGTTGAAGACATATTTGTACAGCGGCATGCCACCCTTCAGGGCACCACCACCAAGTATTCGCGAGCCAAACACCACAGGGTACACATCATTACCTATTATACTTATCATGGCCATCAGCAATTTGGGCGTATACTGGTAGTCGGGGTGAAGCATTATTACTATGTCGGCACCTATTTCAAGCGCCTTGGTGTAGCAGGTCTTTTGATTGCCGCCATAGCCCTTATTCTTCTCGTGCTTAATAACATGGTGCACACCTAACTGTCTTGCTTTTTCGGAGGTATTGTCCTTACTGGCATCATCTACCAATATAAGCTCATCTACCACATCCATGGGCACTTCGTTAAGTGTTTTCTCTAAGGTAAGCTCAGCATTATAAGCCGGAAGCACTACCACTACTTTTTTGCCGTTATACATACGTTGTAATTACTAATAATCAATTTACAATTATCAATCAATCAAATGCCCTAATTATCTACATTCGCGCGCAAATCTAAAAGAAGTGCGCATTCTGCAAATCACTAAGAAATTTCCATACCCCAGTATCGATGGGGAAGTGATTGCTATTAACGGCCTTACTAAAGGGTTTGCGCAGCTGGGGCACCAGGTAACTGTACTGGCTTTAAATACTAAAAAGCATTATTTCGATATTTCGAAGCTACCACAAGCCCAGGCGAAGTTGGCCCATTATATGGCTGTAGATATTGATACCAGCCTTAGTGTAATGGATGCCGCCCTTAACCTGTTTTCATCCAAATCTTATAATGTAGAGCGGTTTTACTCCCGGGCGTTTGAAGACAAAATAGCTAAAATTACTTCAGGGCAGCAGTTTGACTTTATTCTGCTGGAGGGTGTATACCTTATGCGCTATATTGATGTGATACGTAAAAGCACAAAGGCCAAAGTGATTTTACGACCGCATAATGTAGAGTATGTTATCTGGCAGCGGTTGCACGAAAACGAAACCAATCCTATAAAGAAAGCCTACCTTAAGTTATTGGCTGGTCGCATGAAAAAGTTTGAGCTGGATAATATTTGCAGGGCCGATTTGCTGGCACCTGTTAGCGAAACAGATATGACAATTTTCAGGGCAGAAGGGTGCCATACGCCATATCGCACATTCCCTATCGGTTACGATTTCGATGCATTACCAGCCTTTGGCAATGACGAGGAAAACGCGGTTTCCTTTATTGGTGCTATGGATTGGATGCCAAATAGGGAAGGGGTGGAGTGGTTTATTGCGAAAGTGTGGCCGCTTGTATTGCAACAAATACCGGCAGCTAAATTTTACCTGGCTGGCCGAAATTTTCCGGCTGAGATTATGAGTTTGAAAGCGGAAGGGATTATAGTAGTTGGCGAAGTGCCCGATGCCAAACAGTTTATATCTTCCAAATCCATTAGTGTAGTGCCATTGTTTGCCGGTAGCGGCATGCGCGTTAAAATAATAGAGGCCATGGCCCTGGGCAGGGCTATAGTTTCTACCAGTGTAGGGGCCGAGAGTATAGAATATGCTGACGGAAAGGATATTTTAATTGCCGATAACGCCACTACATTTGCCCATGCTATTATAAGCGTTATGAACAATAAGCAATTGCGGTTAAACCTGGGCAATGGCGCGCAGCATTTGGTAAACCACACCTACGATAACCGTAAGATTTGTTCTGCTATTATTGACTTTTGTAAACCTTATTTGTGATAATAACAGTTGCTCTTATTGTGTTGTGGTGCTCAGTGCTTCTGATGTTTCACTCGTATGTGTTATATCCTCTGGTGCTGCGGCTTTTTGCAATTGGTAAGACACAGAACAAGGTTTTGTTTGACGCAAGTGACTCTGCATTGCCTAATGTGTTTATTGTATTTGCGGTGTATAACGAAGAGAAGGTCATCCGCGAAAAACTGGAAGGTGTTTTTAAAACAACTTACCCACTTAGTAAGCTAAAGGTTTACATTGGCTCAGATAACTCTATAGATGCCACCAATAAAATTGTTGCGGAGTTTGGTGCTAAATATCCACAACTGGTTTTTTTTCCATATACCAACCGCAACGGTAAGGCCCAGATACTGAACAGGCTTGTAAACTCAATTTTTGAAGCAGAAAGCGTTAATCAAAATGATGTTTTCATTTTTACCGATGCCAATGTAATGTTTACCCCCACCACAGTTTTTGAACTAACAAAGCATTTTAAGAATGAGCAGATTGGACAAGTGGGGGCTAACATTTTGAACAAAGGCGTAAAGGATGATGGTATCTCCCGCCAGGAGAAAAGCTATATACAGCGTGAGAATTACATAAAATACCTGGAGGGTATTAACTGGGGTAGTATGATAGGAGCTTTTGGTGCCTGCTATGCTATGCGTGCAAGCCTTTGGAAAAATATCCCGCTTAATTACCTCATGGAGGACTTTTACCTAAGCATGAATGTGCTTGCCCAAAAAAGTAAAGCCATTGTGGCGCTGGATGCCATTTGCTACGAAGACGTGTCCAATGAGGCAGAAGAAGAGCTGAAGCGGAAGGTAAGGATACAGGCGGGTAATTTTCAAAACATGGGCGTATATTGGCCCTTGCTTTTCAGGTTCAATGCAGTGGCTTTCTGCTTTCTTTCGCACAAGGTTATTCGCTGGCTGGGGCCTGTTTTTATCATTCTGTCATACATCTCGAACATTTGTCTGCTACCTATAAGCCAGTTCTACCTGTTTACATTTGCGGTGCAAAACTTGCTGTTGATTTCACCTCTTATAGATGGGTTATTTAAGCGAATGGGGATTCATTTGATATTATTGCGCTTTGCTTCGTATTTCTACCTGATGAACTTTGCATTGGTTAAAGGGTTTATCATGTATTTAAAAGGTATAAAAACAAGCGCATGGGACCCTACAAAACGAAATATATAATTGACAAAACTTTTTTTCTAATTACTTAATACCAGCTACTTAATACTTGTGTAATATGAAACTGAATACCATACCCGAAGCCATAGAGGATATTAAAAATGGCAAATTGATAATAGTAGTAGATGATGAGGATAGAGAGAACGAAGGCGATTTTATTGGCGCTGCGCGCACCGTTACACCGCAGAGTATAAACTTTATGGCTACACATGGCCGTGGACTTATCTGCATGCCTATGTCAGAGGAGATGTGTGATAAATTGGATCTGCCTATGATGGTTTCGAAGAACTCTGCGCAGCACGAGACAGCCTTTACCGTATCGGTAGATTTGCTGGGCCATGGTTGCACCACAGGTATTTCGGCGCACGACCGTGCCAAGACGATACAGCATCTGATAAGCAAAAAGGCACGCCCCGATGATTTTGCACGCCCCGGCCACATATTTCCTCTTCGCGCTAAAGCTGGCGGCGTACTTCGCCGTGCCGGCCACACCGAAGCTACAGTAGACCTTGCCCGCATGGCGGGCTTTGAAGAAGCCGGTGTGTTAGTAGAGGTTATGAATGCCGATGGTTCTATGGCACGTTTGCCAGAACTTCTGAAGATTGCAAAGAAGCACAAGCTTAAAATCATTTCGATAAAAGACCTGATACAATACCGGATGAAACACGACCGGTTGATTAAACGCGAGGTAGAGGTTAACCTGCCAAGTAAATATGGCAACTTTACAGTACGTGCTTATTCTCAAATAGGCTGCAATGAACCACACCTGGCTATTATTAAAGGATCGTGGAAACCAAACGAGCCGGTGCTGGTGCGTGTGCATTCAAGCTGCCTTACCGGTGATATTATGGGCTCTCTTCGCTGTGATTGCGGCGACCAGTTAGCTGCGGCTATGACGGCCATTGAGAAAGAAGGCAAGGGCGTGGTATTGTATATGCAGCAAGAGGGCAGGGGCATTGGTCTGCTGAATAAACTGCGGGCCTACCAGTTGCAGGAGCAGGGGATGGATACCTACGAGGCTAACCTGCACCTTGGACTGCCTATGGATGCCCGCGACTACGGTGTAGGGGCGCAAATACTAAACGACCTGGGTATTTCTAAAATGAAGTTGATGAGCAACAACCCTAAAAAGAGGGTAGGCTTAATTGGTTACGGGTTAGAGATAGTAGATAACATAGGGCTTGAAACGGAACCCAATGCGCACAACGAAAAATATCTTATGACCAAGCGCGATAAAGCCGGTCACACTATTCTTAAGGGAAAGAAATTGCCTGCGAAAAAAGCGGCAAAGAAAAAGTAATAAACGCAACAACCATGAAGAACCTGAGCGGTAAAAAAATAATCATCACTGGTGCCGGTTCGGGTATGGGCAGGTGCCTTGCCTTCCAATTATCGGATATGGGCGCGCAGGTCTTTCTTACCGACGTAAACCAACAAACGCTGGATGAAACCTGTAGCACTATTCAGGCTAAAGGCGGCACCTGCAAATCATACCTGGTAGATAGCGGTAACGAAAAGGCAATCTTCGATTTTAGAGACGCTTTTCTTAAAGAGGAGCAACATGTAGATGTGCTTATCAATAACGCTGGCATGGCGTTGGGCGAAATTAAATTTACAGATGTAAAAGACGAGCACCTTAAGCATATCTTCAATGTGAACCTGTGGGGTGTTGTAAATTTTACCCGTGCATTTTTGCCCAATCTGCTTACCCGGCCCGAGGCAAGTATTGTAAACTTGAGCAGTGTATTTGGCTTGGTGGGTGTACATACACAAGTACCCTATTGCACCACTAAGTTTGCGGTGCGCGGTTTTTCCGAGTCGCTGCGTATGGAGTTAAGCAACACAAATGTTACTGTTACCTGCGTGCATCCTGGCGGCATTAAAACCAATATTGCGCGCAATGGGATACACTATAGCAATGCTGACAAAAGCATTGCCCGGTTAGATAAGGCGGCAATCACATCTGCCGAAGATGCAGCTACCATAATTATAAACGGTATAAGAAACAAAAAGAACAAAGTGTTGATAGGACGCGATGCCTGGTTTATTGACAGGGTGGCAAGACTTATACCGGTGCGCTACACGCGATTTTTTTTGTGGCTGGAGAAAAAGATGTTCGTATAACTCATTTGAAGCTGGTTAATAACAGGTTTATTGCGACAGTAAACGATTATTAAATTTACCACTCAATGGGCTCCGTAAATATATTCCCTTTAAAGAGGTACTATAAAGTGCTTAGCAAAATTCTATTGCAGTTGCTAAAGCGGCTGTGGTATTTGCTATGGCGCTGGGCCAGTTTAAGTGTCAATTACAGCATTTATTATTTCAGGCGTATTGTATTGTTTAAAAACGACCAGCAGGCCCGGGGTTTGAGCGATGCAGATTATAAGTTGTTTCTGGAGAGGAAAGAAAAGCAGATAGTGCAGGTTAAAGAAGCCACAGTTAGTTACGAAGTAGATAAAACTGTGTTTGCCGATGGGGAGCTATTGTCCGACAATAAGCATGTAAACGCCTTATGGATTGGTTCCAGGTTATCAAAAATAGAAATGCTTACCCTTCAATCTTTTGTAGATAACGGGCATGTATTCCATTTATGGACCTACGGGCCAATTGAAAATGAATTGCCGGAGGGTGTGATAATGGAAGATGCCAACGAAATACTGCCCAGTGATAAGATATTTAGGTACAAGCATGTAAATAAATATGGGCATGGCAAAGGAAGTGTATCCGGCTTTTCCGATATCTTTCGGTATAAACTGTTGTATGAGAAGGGTGGCTGGTGGATTGATATGGATGTAACCTGCCTTAAGCCTTTGAACGTAACTACCCCTTACTTTTTCCGGCAACATCACGAC
This sequence comes from Chitinophagales bacterium, assembly GCA_035298845.1. GTDB lineage: Bacteria > Bacteroidota > Bacteroidia > Chitinophagales > LD1 > Bog-950. The sequence continues at coordinate 8,954 of DATGXP010000104.1, read as the reverse complement.
CTGGACCTGGTGGGTAATGTAATGAAATGCCCTCCCCAATCGCAACTTATGCTTTCATGCTTTACCGAGGCATCTTCCGAGGTGGATGAAAATAACACCGACTGGCACAAGCCAATTGAAATATTGAACAAGCATGTATTTGCCAACGGACTTCAAAAGTATATCTATGGCCATGTATCTAATGTGGATATGTGGCATGAAATAGCGGTGTTTGTAGTAGGCAACCAGCCTGTGCCTGCTAACTATTATTTTATTCATTGGATGAACGAAGAATGGCGCTCCCGCGATATTGATAAAAATGAATTCAGGTATCGTTCGGTATTGGGCGAAATGATGATTAACGCAGGACTGCTGCAAAGGCCTGTTTCAAAAATGGCATTTGCAATGAATGATTTTTGGCATAAGGTGTTTCTCAGGATATATTATCAGTCATAATACAAAGTCTTTACCCTTGTTGTAATGAGAGAGAATAAGTTTGTTTTTGTGGTTTGCGGAGGTAAAGAGCATGTAGATACTTTGCATTTTTCGCTGCACACCCTTCGCCATTTTTCTAAGAATGAAATTTTGGTAGTTACTGATACGCAGCGAAATGAGATTGCAGTAAAGCATGATAATATAATAGACGTAATTACGCCGGAGCATCTGGATCATCATCAGGCTAGTATCTATCTCAAAACCAGTTTATACCGCATTTTGCCCGTAGGGCCTTTGTATTGCTACCTGGATACTGATGTGATAGCCTTGAGTAACGATGTAGATGATATATTTAATCATAAAACGGGGGTTGTTACTTTTGCCCCTGACCATAGCCAGATGCACCAGTTTAGCCCTTATGCTGTAAACTGTGGGTGCCTGGCCGAAAACCGTCGTGATTGGCACGAGTTGGACACTATTTTAAGAAAGTTTGACAGCGCTAGTAAAGTGGTGGGTCCAAATGCTATAAAGAAGCAGCAGGAACTTAAGCGTAAATTCGAATTGATAAAGCGTAACCGGCTTGTTTACTTTCAAACCGCACTTAAGTATTTTTTGCCAGGTAATACTATGCGCTTTGATGACGATACCTACTACAACAAAGCCAGCAGAGCATGGTATGACAGCCAGGGGAATGTTATTTTGCACGACCTTCCTCAAAATGCTATTAGTCAGATTGAGAATAGCACCAACTGGAAATGGAACCGCCTGCGCCGCCGGTGGATTAGCCAGGCGGGTAAGGATGTTCACGATTTACATTGCCAGCACTTGCGCGAAAACATTTTGAAAAAGTTTGATGTTCAAATTGATAATGAAAAATGGCAACACTGGAATGGGGGCGTTTTTTTGTTTGATCAGGGCAGTCGTACTTTTCTACATCTGTGGCATTTGCGCACCATGAAAATTTTTAAAGACCCTGCATGGAAAACGCGTGATCAGGGTACTCTCATAGCCACTGTGTGGCAACTTGGGTTGCAACATTCGGATTTGCTGTCAAAGCAATTCAATTTTATTGCCGATCCCTCTAACCCCCGGCTAATGATAAGCGATGACGAGCAATACATTACGGATGATGCCTTCGAAACAAAGTACAGCCCCGTATTCATCCATATTTTCAATCAGTTTGGAAACAAAGACTGGGAAGTTTGGGAATGGATAACTAATAAACTGGCCAAAGAAAATTTAACGCCAAAGGGCTGATATTTTTGACCACAATCCGGCAGGTGCTGCCTCGTAATTCGCCCTTAGCTGTTCAGCGGATACCTGGGGATTTTCATTCTTAATTACTTCGAGCTGGTTTAATCCCAAAGGACCAGCGGTTATATGCTGGTTAAAAAAGAAATCGGGACTACAGTCATACACCTCTATATTATCTCCATTCCCATAATAGTAACGCATTTCAGCACCGTTGGGTATAATGCCATATACTATTACAAGTCGGGGCGTATCTGTATTATTCTCACCGGATGCGTGCAGTAAGCGGTGGTCATATACCAGCGCTTCGCCGGCCCTCATGGTTAAAGGTTTAAGGTACTTCCATACCGCATCATTTACTTTTTCAAACGATGATGGAATATTCAATCCTCTTACGTTTTTAAGTAATGTATGGCTTTTGGGTAAAATACTGATGGTTCCATTGGCTTCATTTACATCTACAAGTGGTATCCAAACATTATACGAGTTAAATCTCCGCTCGTCTACTATGTTCCAATCCTGGTGCGGGTGTAAAGTACCCGATTGGCCCTTACTTTTTGTCATAAATGTAGACCCCAAAGCATTCACTTCCTGAAAAGTAATTTGCAGTGCGCGGGCACATACTGCCTTAATTTTTTCGTTCATGCGTTTGCGCAGCTCAAAATCTGCGGCGTGAGATGAGGCATACATACCGCCCGGCAAAACCGGGTGTGCCGAATAAAAAAAATCAGTAAGCTCCTTTATCTCATCTGTATTTAGATAAGGCACCACGGCATAGCCTTGCTCGTGCAGTTGTTCTGCTTTTTCTGCATTTTTTATAATCGACTTGAACATAGTAGTTGTATTATTTAAAAATGCTTGCAAGTCGTCTTAAAAAGTTTTGCGATGCGGGTTGCTCGGGTGCAAACCCGGCATTTGCTTTCATACGTTTAATTTCCTTTCGCAATTCTTCGCGTGTAAACTGTGGCATTTTATATTCCCTGTAGCCTTTGCTTTCTCCCATGTAAGGGCGTCGAAAAATATCATTGGCAAAGTCTTTAAAGCTTATCAAAAATTCTTCGGGCATTTCAAAAACCTCCACCTTGCCCGGTTTATCTTCATTGTAATAATTGAACTGCATGGGCGAGCCTTTCGATTTTACCCCGGCAGTAATAGCCTTCCGTATTTTATCCGAGGTGTTGGCTGCCGAGTAGTGTATTACACTTTGGTTTAGTATTACAGCCTCACCGGCTTTTACACACATAGGTATAGACTCCTGCTCCACTAAATCATCGTTACCCGAAAAAAAGAAGGGCAGGGTAGGAGCCCGGAGCGTTTTTAATGCGTTGTAGTGGCTGCCCGGCACTATTTGTAAAGCGCCATTTTTTTCGTTTACATCAGTTAGCGGCACCCAGCAGTTTAGGGCTACATAGTTTTCTTCATCTACTATAGTCCAGTCCTGGTGTATGGCCAGGTCGCTGTTTTGAGATGGCATTTTAAACAGAAAGGCTGCACCAAAAGGTTGATAATCTACAAACAGGCGCTCATAGTGTTTAGAAAATACCTTTACAATTTCATCACTGGCTTTTTTCTTGTAATCCAGGTCGGGCGAATAGCTACCCGATACAAAACCTTCGGTTGGCAAATCAGGGTGCAATGCATCAAAAAAATCACTGAGGTACTTCACATCCTCTGCATCTAAAAGCGGCACTATTAAAAAACCCTGCTTATCAAAGCGGGCCTGCATAGCTTCATCTTTAAAAATTCGTTTGGACATAAGCTTTAGCTAAACATGCTATCCAGCACTCTTTTTAATAATGGTTTGCGGGCAGTTGAGGGCTGTACCGGTTTCCCATAAAGTTGCTGTAATTGGTCTTCTGTCAGTTTCGGGAAATTGTAATCAACAAGGCCAAGACTTTTTCCTACTTTGGGTTTGTCGTGAATGTTATGCCCAAATTGTTCAAAATCGGTCATAAATGAATCATCTTCTTCAAACAATTCTACTTTATTGCCAAAGTCCTTGTTCCAGTACGCAATTCTGAAATCAGCATCCTTATGCGTAAAGTAAGTGTTGGTTACAATGCGTACATCATCCGACAGGTTAGCGTCAGAATAATGAATAATGCTTTGGTCGAAAAACACTGCCTCTCCTGCTTTAAGATACAAGCTTTGCAAATAGGGCTTTATTTTTTCGTCAATACCTTCGTAAAACCCCGGAATTGTTGAGCCTCTGTAAGTAGGATATATACGATGGCTTCCCGGCAGTACCTGCAATACCCCATTTGTTGCGGTCAAATCAACAAGGGGGACCCAAATATTAATACCGGTAAACTTTGATTCATCTACCAGGGTCATATCCTGGTGTACACACATAGCGCTCTCAGGGCCCGGGGCTTTTACAATAAAACAGCCGCAAATAGTTTTTGTATCCTGCAAATAGCGGTTCATTGAGCGCTCGCATATTCTGCGTATTTCCGAATCTGCTACAGCCCTATAGTTCTTATCTTTAGAGAAAGTGCTTGGAAAAAAACCTTTCTCGTCTTTGGGGTGTAGTCGGTAATACAAAGCCTTAAGCTCGCTGATTTCCTCCGGTGTATAGAACGGTGCAACCACGTAGCCGTTTTTTTCAAACGACTCCTGCATGGCATCATCTCTAAAGACTTTCAGCATTTTGGAAAAAGTAAACATGCCGGTATTTTTTAAACTCCTGCTACGCGCTTTTTAATTTCGCGCACTATGTTTAGTGGAGTATATTTTTCAAAAAAACTTCTATCATCAACCCACACCCATTCTTTTTCAATTACGGGCTCATACTTCACTTCCGGCTGCTTTACTTCCTCCACCGGTTCTTCCTTCTGCGTGCCATCCATATTAAAGTTGAATAGTTGGGCCAGCATTTCGCACATAGGCACATTAAATTCATTGCCGGCATCTTTAATTAGCTGCGCCAATTCATCCGATGTGTATTTAGGGAACGTGTAAGGCACTTCTCCCATAATTTCATAACCTTCTATCAATTCGCAGGCATCATACATTTTGGCCAATGCTGCGTTATTGTATTTTAAGTAAAAATCCTCATCTACCTTATATTTTATTAACGTTGATTTAGTGCCATCTGGTTTCAGGTAGTAGTGTACCAGCTGGGCGTCTTTTTGTGTAACCCCAACTCCAGCTGCCAATCGCACTTCAGTAGTTGAGTTTGGCGGCGATGCATGAAAGGTGCGGTTATCAAACAGCAGCACTTCTCCGGGCTTCATGTCCAGTGTTTTCAGGTAAGGAAAAATGCTGAACATGTGTTCTGCCAAAGGCACAGGTGCTTGTGGAGAAGGAGAGGGGCGGTCATTTTGCATTATCTTATGACTGCCGCGTATTACTCCCATGCCTCCATTAGCTATGCTGGTTTCAACAAGGGTTGTCCAGCAGGTTATAGAGCAATAGCCATCTTCTTCTTTATCTGTAAAAGACCAATCCTGGTGGGCAGGTACTACCCCCTTTGGGTTAGGGTCTTTCACCACAAAGCTGGCTACAAATGGTTTAAAATCCTGAAGGTGCTCGCCCAGGCGTGGCAGTATAACTCCCCACACTTTTTCGCGCACCCTACGGCTCATATCCTTATCGGCCTGGTCCATGCTTACATGAAAACCAAACCCATTCTGATCTTTTATCTGCAGCGATTCGTAATATTGTTTCAGGTCATTTACCTCTTCTTCGTTTAGCAAAGGCAGTACGATGTAGCCTTCTTTTTCAAAAAACGCCTGTTGCTCAGCATCTTTAAAAATACGCTTCATTTTAAACTCCCGGTTATTATCTGTCATTTGCTGCAATTGTATTTTTGTTACTGGTTTTATCTCGTAATCAAACTCATCTATCTTCTCGCCGCAGGCCGGTTTTTGACCTATATTGGTGTAGCGGGTAAACATATCGGCCGGCATGGCATACTTCTCTACTTTGCCTGTTTTGTTCTGCAGGTAAAGATACAATTTTGCCTCAGCCGGTATCAATCCATAGGTTACGGCTATACGTGGGGTGGACGACTGATTTAAAGTAGACGCATGTAACAGTGCATGGTTAAATATAAAAGCCTCGCCTGCTTTCATGGGCAGAAGCTTCATTTGGGCCTCAATAATATCATTAACGCTATCAAACTCGTTGGGCATATTGGGTGAGCGTAGCGTTTTAGAAAACCGGTGACTGCCGGGTAACACCTTTATAGCGCCGTTGTTTGCATCTACATCCTGCAGAGGCACCCAAATAGTTGCCGAGTAATATTTTTCCTCGTCTACTATTGTCCAGTCCTGGTGCACAGGCATGGTTCCCGTTACACCAACTGGTTTAGTCAAAAAACCGCTGCCTAGCTTCTGTATATCATGAAAAATTTGGTCAACCTTGCCCGTATAGATAGCTTCTACCTGTTCATTTATACTTTGCTTAAGTGCATGGTCGTTGCTAAAACTGGTGGAGTGAAACGCTGCGGGTTGCTCGGCGATAACGCTTTTATACACTTCTTTTAACTGCAACACTTCTTCATCCGACAAAAAGGGAACTACGATGTAGCCCTCTCTATCAAATTGCCTTTGCAGGTCCGCATTATTAAACACAGAAACACCCATAGTACTTGATTAAGCAAACATTGCTTTAAGCTTTGAAACAATTCCATTGGGTTCGTCAAAGCGCGGTTCACGAAGTTTTCTATCAAAGGTTTTAATATCCATAGGCTTAAAATCAAATTTGAAATTACCTACGCGCTTAGCACCTTCCGGCTGTTTCCATGGATTAAACTGCATATAAAAATCTGTATCCACCTCCAGTATCTCTACATTGTCCTTGCTCTTAGCGGGGTTCATATGGTAATGTATAGATGGCACTTCTGCCGGCACCAGAATCAATTGAATGGCCAAGCGCAGTTGATTGGTTTTATTTATGGCAGAATAGTGTACAATGCTGTCATCAAGTACTACCGCATTACCGGCTTTCAGGTTCATGGGTACCAGGTAATCCTTAATGATTTCGTGCTTAATATTCTCCAGCTCCCAGGGTATCATAGGGCCACGTACTTCACCATATCGCTTATGGCTGCCCGGCACTACCTGCAGGGTACCGTTTTCTTCAAAACTATCTACTAATGGGCACCAAATCGAAACGGAGGTATACTTCCGCTCATCTACAAAGGCCCAGTTTTCGTGCAGGGGCACTTCGCCGGTTTCGCTTTGCTTGCGTATATAGTTGGCTATTATAGGCCTGAAATCGGCCAGCCACTTAGCTACGTGGGGTTTAAAGTATTCGGTCACTACGTCATAAACTGCCTGCTTATACTCTATATTCTTATCAATAAAAGTAAAATCGTAGGTAATGGCATTGCTATCTCCACCTAAATCATCTACAGTAATATTACCACCGCTTTTAGGCAAAAGGTCAAAAAATTTCTTTTTCAGCCCTTCAACTTCTTCCGCAGTAATAAAGGGTATTTGAACATAACCGTCCTTTTGAAATTGCTTTTCAAGGGTATCATCTTGTAGTACACGTCTCACTTTCTTCAATTTTATGTTTTAAATGACGTTTCAAATGTAATGTTCCGTTAAATGCTTCTAAATGATATTTATCAGCATGTTCACACCCCGTAAAGATAACATATGTGGCCGTAAAACCTGCGCATAAAGTAAGTGGCATGTTAAATTGTGGTTTAAAGCCTGTTTACCAGCCCGTGCGTGATTTATCAGGATTATTTTCAGCGGAAGTTTCAAATTTGACAGGGATTTTTATTTTTGCGCCCCAATCAGTTAATGGCGAGGTAGCTCAGCTGGTTAGAGCGCAGCACTCATAATGCTGAGGTCGGGGATTCGAGCTCCCCCCTCGCTACCAATAGCCCCGGTAAAACCGGGGCTATTTTTTTTTATTTTCTTGCCCTTAAACGGGGATTTTTTCATTTCTTTTTGCGCAGCATGGGTAAAACTATCCATTGGCAATTGACCGGTTACTGCCAGATAGCAGGTATTAGCCAATTATCTGTAATGCGTGTTAACTGGCACGCCCTTCGTCTAATGTAGTGTATGAACACGAATGAAACCATAAGATTGTATGCATCTTTCGCTGATACGCGAAAGGCAATCAGTTACGCAGTTTTGTATCACGTTGAAAGGAAAATGTTCTCGGTATATGTGAAGGGCTTAAGTGTTGACTTAAGAACAGGAGAAGAAGTGGACCTTGCTAAAATGTCTGATAGCGATTTGCAGTATATTTATACTAACCAGTTATACTGGTTGATGTATTACAGCAGCTATGAAAAAGCAAAGGTTTGTTTCGATGAGTTAGTTAAAAATTCGATGGAAGAGATGTCCGGTTACCCCGATGCTTTAATAGACCGGTACGGGCAAATGGGCCTCGAATTGAAACCGGATTGGTTTCACGTAAACGCTAACCTTCAATATGAAGAGAAAAAGTTTGGAACAGAGGGCTTTTCTATGAATTGACCTGGCGAGCAAATTAGTGTGCTTCCACTTCAAATACCTTTTCCTCCAGCAATGCAAAAACGCGATCCTGAACAGCAGGCTTTACCAGGTATAAACCTGTAAACTTACTGAAAGCCGGTAACGTGCAGCATTGAGGCGTAAAGTGAAAACACGGGAGTTTAACCGTTTGCCGGGCTATGCCGTTTATCCTGATACCGGGGTGCAAATGACCGCTAAAGCAGAATTTATCTCCCGGCTCACAACGCTCGTGCGAAAACACGAAATCGCCGAGTTCTAAAGTATCGTGAGTGATAATGTTTAATTCCTTAAATCTGTTAACCGAAAGAATATCATGATTACCCTTAATCAAATGTATCTCCATATCGGGATATTGCACGCGCCAGAGGTCGAACAGAGTTATTTCTACGTTGTGATGGCTGTGGAACATATCGCCCACAACTATGAGCATTTTGGTTCCCGTCTGTTCGATAATTTTAGCAAGAGTCTGCAGGTCCTCATCAAATACTTTATTGGGTATCGCTATCCCCTCTTTTCTAAAATGCATACCCTTACCAATATGCAGGTCGGCTAATATAAGTGCGCGCTGCTCCTGCCAGTAAATGGCCCTTTCGGGTAAAAGCTCAAAATGATTATTTCTTAGTTCCAGATGCATTGCACCGCAATAAAATACAGTATTTGCTAATTGGCAAAATGCTGCCTGATTAATTAACTTTTCTCAAGCTGCGCTTTCATTTTCAGCACTCTATCAGCCAGTTTTTCACTGCTTAGGTTTTCGCGCATACTATCCACTTTTATAGGGAATGAGAACGGCGTAAGCTTTTTAGGGTATTTCAGTATAATATC
>DATGXP010000103.1:0-6278 GCA_035298845.1 Chitinophagales bacterium | reverse complement strand
AAGAAGAATTATTACCTGATAGTGGTTAACTAATGATGCTGAAAAAACTGGTGCTTTGTTTTTGTGTGATGGGTGTTCTGGCACTGTTTTTTACAGGGTGCGGGGGCAGCAATCCCTTTGCCTGTTTTCAGGTAGAGGGCAATGGCGATTCTATTCATGTAAATGAACCGGTAGTAATTAATGGTTATTGCAGCAGCCAGGCAAGCTTATATAACTGGCAAATAGACGACGACTCAGTTTATTTTGAGCCCCGTATTACTTTGCATTTTGCCACACCCGGCGAGCATACCATTTACCTGCTTGTAACCAATGGGCGCAAGTCGAGCGGTACCAGCGAAAAAATAATGGTGTATCCTTAACCAGTATGCGTCCCTGCGAGGAGGCGCTTTGGCCGACGAATCTACCGGGGAGAAAAAAAGACGATCACCCATCCAAACTGTATGCTTAATATTACATTCCGCCGATCAAAAGCAATGCAAAAAGCGTTTCAGGTAATACTTTTCTTGTTTTTTTCTATCCATCTTATTAGTTGCCAGGAACAAAACCCATGCTTGCTTTCTAAAGAGGTATTAGATGACATTCAAATGCTAGATAGTCTTGCAACGCTTCCGGAAGTAAGTCAACGTGATAAAGAATGGCTGAAACCTTACAATGAACCATCAATGCTTAATATCAACAGGGAAACCTACAGGTTTATGTGGATGAGTTCTTTTGATACAACCCTAATTGACAGAATAGAAGAAATTGATGGTCATTACAAACTAACAAGAAGAGTATTTGCCAGCCATGCAGACACTATAGGTGTTACTACCGAATATGAAATTCAAAAAAGTGATTGGGATACTATTGTCAATGGTCTTGCTGCATATAATTTTTGGACATATCCTTTTGCATCAGACAGGCGGGGTTTAGACGGTGCATCCTGGGTGCTTGAAGCATATAAACCCGTAAAAGACAAATGCACCAATAAAAATTATCATAGGATTCAACAATGGTCACCAATTGATACAACGTTTATATCTATGTGTGACTTGCTATACAAACTAAAAAGAGATACAACAAGCAGGAGCGGTTTTTAAGGAGGCGTGTCCCACGACGCGGGACGGGGTGGTTTTCCAAATGCCTTTAAAAGCTTATTCTATCTCTGCCTGCAACACATCCATCATTCCTTTAGCTTTCAGCAAAATTTCGTTCCATTCATTTTCGGCTATACTATCGTAAGTGATTGCCCCTCCTACACGGATAGACAAATACTTTTGGGTAGCGTTGTAAAGTATGCTGCGGATAACCACATTAAAATCGAAATCGCCATTAGGAGTAAAGTAGCCAACGCTGCCACTGTAAAGCCCGCGCTTAAAATCTTCATAGCGCTCTATGTTTTTCATCACTTCTATTTTGGGCGCACCGGTCATACTGCCCATGGGAAAGGCATTTTTTATGGCATTCACTGCACCGGTATTGTCCAACTGTGATGTAACGGTAGATATCATTTGGTTGACGGATGCGAACCCGTATATCTCACAAAGCTCTTCCACTTTTACACTTCCGGGTGTCGAGCTTTTGGCTAAGTCATTCCGCACCAGGTCTACTATCATAATGTTTTCGGCACGTTCCTTTTCATCGCTGCGCAGTTGGCTTTTAAGCAGTTCATTTTCTGACTCTGTTTGCCCTTTGCGGATAGTGCCTTTAATAGGCTGGGAGATAAGTTTATCGCCCTCTTTTTTCAAAAACCTTTCAGGGCTGCCACATAGCAGGTATTTATCGTTCAGCTTAAAGTAGCAGCTAAAGGGGGCTTGTGCTTTTGCGTTTAGCTGTGCGAAAACATCCACCGGATTGAGCTCTGTTTGCTCTGCATAAAATTCATTGCAGTAGTTCATCTCGTAAAAGTCGCCGGCTACAATTTGCTGGCGGATGCTTTCTATATTTTGCAGGTAAGTGCCCTTGGCTGTTCTTGCTTTTAGCTTTGTTTTTTGTCTTTCTACTTCGGGCTTCAGACTTGGGACTTCTAACTTCTCAATCGCTTCAATCAACTCAAATGTTTCGGGGTAGTTTCTGTTGACCGTGAGTTTGCTGCCTGTTATTTCAAGTATGTAACGTGGCTTGAAAAAGTAGAAGTTGGGAAACTGCAGCCCATCGTAGTTATTACTTTGCAGGTCTTCAATTTCATTCTTTAGGTCGTAGCCTAAAAAGCCGAAGATGTATGAACCTGCATTGGCCAGAAAGTGTTGCAGCTTCTCAAAAGAGTTTGAGCCATTGGTTACCGGACTTAAGGATAGATTATTCGGGGCACTATCTGACACATAGTCTGCAGCATCTACCGCCATTAGCCATTCGGCGGGCCTGTAATTTGTGTGCGGGTAGTTGTTAGAATCCAGCAGGCACACCACCGGGAACTGATTAGCCCATGCCAGCGCTTTTAGCTTAAAGGCTGCTATATCTGCTATGGTAACGGTAGTTGTTTCTGCCACAGCGCAAGAATAATGTTTATTAGCATTGCATTACATTTGAAACTATGCTGAGCCTAAATTTTACACCGTTTCCTGTATTAACTACCGAACGCCTTGTGCTTAGGCAGTTAGAAGCAAGTGATGCACCTGCTTTATCTGAATTGCGGTCGATAGAGAGTGTGAACTTATATGTAGACCGACCCAAAACTTTATCGGTGGGCGAAGCACAGGCCCGCATAGAAACCCTTAACAACTATCTGGATACCGGCAGTGCTATTAACTGGGTTATATGTTTAAAAGGCAACTCTCAATTGATTGGTACTGTGTGCTTTTTCAATTTTAATAACCAGCATAATAGCGCGGAGCTCGGTTATGAGTTGCACCCCCACCATCAGGGCAAAGGCATAATGGCAGAAGCTATAGCTGCTGTTATTGACTATGCCGTTAACACCATGCAGGTGCAAATGCTGGAGGCGGTCATTCATCCCGATAACGAAAAATCGCTTAACCTGGCACGCAGGTTTAAATTTGTGCGTAATGAAGCTGCCAAAGAACGGATAGGGCAAGCAGACCTGAAAGGGCTGCATGTTTACACCATGTCATTGCCTTAAGCACCACCTCGTCTCGCTCCGCTCGACCACCTCCTCCTTAAATACCGCCGCGGTGGCGGCGAAGGAGGAGAGCTTAACAGCCAAATACCGCTTAAGTAAATAACATTGCATGTTTACGCTCTGGAGGGTGTACTTTACCAGCCCTGCACCAAAATGCCAATTTTAAAAAATGGTGCATATAGCACTATTTAAAGTGCTGATTATCAAATGTATTTTTGGGACAGTGGTGCAGGGGGGTGGTGGGGTATCAGTTCTCTTTTATACCTGTGCAGTAAACGCACAGGTTCAAATCAAACTTTTGGTTGGCGTAAATAGAGATGCCCTTTACATACATGCCAAAGGGGCACATACTCATGTGGCGCGTGTTATCTGCGTTTTCGTAAGGTACGCTAAAGGCTGTTTTTAGACCTATACCGGTGTTAGAGGTGGTAAGCCCTGTTTTAAGCGTGGCGCAGCGCAGTTTCATCCGGCCATCCAGACGGTCGCTGGCATAAATCTCTATACCGGTAGCAATGGAGCCATCAGGACAGTTGCAACTATGTATAGCATTGTCAATGCTAACATCCTGCGTATTGGTGGCACTGCCGGCTGCAGTAGCGCCCTGTGCGCCATACCAGGTAGCGTTGCTTTGCAGCAGGTCGGGTAGCTTAACGCCATTTATGTTTATACTACCCTCCATATAGTCGCTGCAGCGCATACTGATGCCTGTTAAGGCAGTTGTGCTATCGCCAAATACAAGATTGTTGTAGCAGTTGTCGCATTCGTTTGTATTGCCTGCAAAATCGGCTTCGGCTATGCTTACTGTTTTAGCCAGCAGGTCGCCATTGATGCTCAGCTTAGCGTGTGGGGCAGCTGTGCCAATACCCACATAAGTACCATCGTCAAATAATTGGGAGTTGCTTAATGTATTAGTGTCCGGTGTAATTTTAGGTATGTAGTTTACAACACCATTTACTATAGTGGCGTTACCTGCCGGACCGGTAGGACCGGTTAGTCCAATGGGGCCCTGTGGCCCAATAGCACCGGTGTCGCCTTTAAGACCCTGCGGACCGTTGGCGCTGGTTACTGCATATAATGCGTAAGGCACACTTAGGAGTTCGGTAGCGCCCATGTTGGTATAGCTGCTGCCGCCATTAGGGTCATACTCTACCTGCAGGCTTTTGTGGCCTGTGCTCCAGGGTATATTGGCAAAGTTACCTATAACCACTGTGCCGCCACCTACTTTAGCTGTAAATAAGCCAAACTGGTTGGTTTGTACACCCGTGTGCGTTTCTATGTACAATATGTTGCCGGTGGGCACTCCATCCAGTATAGTATATTTTACCGATACGGTTCGGTTGGCCAGCGCATTGCCGTTGGCATCGCGTGCTACCGCCTGGTAATTAAAGGCTTGTGGTATCTGGGCAAATGCTGTGGTAAAAGCGAAAAGCAAAGCCAGTAGTGCAGTAAATTTCATGGTTAATGATTTTTATCAAAGTAAATAAACTTTAGCCATAAAATAGCTACACAGATTTATGCTGAATTACTTGATGGTATTAGAATTGCACTATATGTTTGCACCATGCTTCGCAAGTGGTATATCGAGTTACCCCTTCTATTAAGCGCTATCCTTCTCTCCACTTACATAGCGCTGCAAAGCGATTTTGAAGTTCCGGAACACATTATAACGTTTGAAAGGAAAGAGGAGTCCCGCTGGTGGTGTGGTACAACTATGCCTGTGCCCAAAGCCGTAGCCCCACAATGGCATGAAGGAAAAAATCTTTTTAAATCGAATTGTGCATCGTGCCACAATCCCAAAGCAGATGGTACCGGTCCCCCATTACAAGGTGTAACAGCAAGGTGGCAAGCCGCTGGTAAATTTAAAAAGAAGACAGGCGAACAATGGCTTTATGCGTGGGTGAAAAACTGGCATGATGTAGTGGATGCTGGTTATCCATATGGTGTTAGCATAGCAAATTCGCGCACTAGTGAAATGAATGTCTTTAGTGCATTTACAGATAAGGATGTGGATGCTATAATATTTTATATAGATAATCCCGCTGCACAACGTACCAGCCCAGTTTCCGAAGTACTACCATAAACAGGAGCTGACGTCAAAACAAAAAGGGCAACAATAAACTGAATTATTGTTGCCCTGCTATATTGGTTATTTGTTGTTTACTGTGCTACTTGTTCTGCTGCATTTTTAAATACTAAGCGCTCGCGTTCTGGCCCTGTAGATATCATACTTACCGGTGTGCCCAGGTATTCTTCTACAAAGTTTAAGTAGCCTACGAATGTTTCAGGCAGGTCGTCGTAGCTGCTGAATTTGCGCAGGTCGGTTTTCCAGCCGGCTAATTTCTTGTATACCGGTTCTATTACTGTGTTAGCCATATCGTAAGGTATTTCGCGGCTTGTTTTACCGTTTACAGTATAGTCGGTGCAGGCTTCAATTGTTTCAAAGTCATTTAATATATCGGCCTTGGTCATCGCTATTTGCGTTACACCGTTAATCATAATGGCATACTTCAATGCCGGCAGGTCTATCCAGCCACAGCGGCGCGGACGGCCCGTAGTAGCGCCAAACTCGCCGCCCACTTTGCGTATCTGCTCGCCTGTTTCGTTCAGCAACTCGGTAGGGAAGGGGCCGCTGCCTACGCGGGTGCAGTATGCCTTGGCAATACCTATCACCTCTTTAATTTTAGTAGGGGCAATACCCAGACCGTTACAAGCGCCCGATGTGATGGTGTTAGATGATGTTACATAAGGGTATGTTCCAAAATCAATATCCAACATGGTGCCTTGTGCGCCTTCGGCCAATATATTTTTACCGGTAGATAGGGCGTTGTTCAGGTAATATTCAGAGTCTATAAGGTTAAGCGACCTTACAAATTCAATAGCCTCAAACCAATCCTTTTCTCCTTGTTCAGGGTCGAATTCAAAGTCGTACATCTTCAACAGGTTAAGGTGTTTTTCCTTAATACGGTTGTAAAGAGTTTTAAAGTTATCGGCCAGTATATCGCCTATGCGCAAACCGTTGCGGCCCGTTTTATCCATGTAAGTAGGAGAGATGCCACGCAGGGTAGAACCTATTTTTTCCTGGCCTTTAGAGGCCTCGCTGGCGGCATCCAGTGTTTTGTGCGTAGGCAGAATAAGGTGCGCTTTTTTAGAGATAAATAATTTCTTATTTACATCTACCCCCATGCTGGTCAGGTTCTCAATCTCCTTCTTTAGCGTAACC
>DATGXP010000102.1:0-1697 GCA_035298845.1 Chitinophagales bacterium | reverse complement strand
AGGCATTGGCGGGCCTTAACCTGTTTGCCCAGCGTGTAGCCAAAGCCATAGATAAAGCGGTGCCCTGCACCCGCGTAGGCATTGCCGTAATAGGCCTGGAAGTACCCCACGCACACGTGCACCTTATACCCCTGCACAACGATGCCATCAACTTTAGCCAGCCCAAACTAAAGCTGGAGAAAGAAGAACTGGAGCAGATAGCAGCAGACATAAGGGCGGCACTATCAGATACTAAATAGACGAGGCTGATAAAGGCCTTGTGAATGTTGGCGTTAAAAAAAACATGAAGTAAGCCGTTAAAAACTGCGTGCTGTTCGAAGTGGCGCGGCGCTGCACTTTTTTGTTCGTATAAAATTCGCTACGCGCCACAAGTTCACGCAGTTTAGGTTTACGCAATGATTTTTAGCCAACAGTCACACAGCCTTGACCTTTTTTGTTACTTTTTTGGGTCAAGCAAAAAAGTAAAAGCTAAAGAATATCGTGAACCCTACTTACTGAATCTTCCTTCCCTTGGCTATGCGCTGCTTCACCTCCATCTTTTCAATTTTGCGCAGGTCTACCAGTAGCGATGCATATTTGCTGTCGGGGTCGGTGTAATATTCATCGCCGGCATAGTGTACTTTGCCCATTTCGTTTTTCCAGTCGCTGGCCAGTAGCACATAACGGTCGCTGGCATTTGGGTTTACACCAAAACTTAAGTAGCGGTCATCGCCGGTTTCAAAACTTACCAGCAGTTTGTTTTCCTTTGGTATTTCGGTTACTACACCTTTGGTACCGGCAGGTATTATTATCTCGTCTACCTTGCGGCCGCGCACATTTTTTATCACACCTTTTTCTATATCGGTGCTTCCTTTTTGCGCCTCGCGGTGCAGCACTATATCGTGCGATACATAAAACTGAATGCGCTTGATTTCACTTTCGCCCCAGTTGTATTTTTTCTTCATGCTATCGGTGTAGGGCACCAGGTTTTTGCACGATGAAAAAGCAAAGGCGATAAACAGGAACAGAAATACGTTTTTCATATACATGGGCTTTTTTAGTGGTTTTTCAATTACGATGCCAATTAAAGCTAGGATGTATAAATAACGTATGGGTTTAGTGCTGCAGTAAGAATTTTAAGGTTTTTTCTGAATGTGGCCCCTGCACCGTTACAAAGTAAATACCATCTGGCTGGCTGCCTAGGTCCAGGCTGATAGTGCCCTGTGCGCTGGCAGTTTCTTTATACGCTACTTGTTCGCCCAGCGTGTTGCATACCTTTAGGGTAGCCTTATCGCCACTGCTTAAGGCATAGCGCACATGTAGCATGCCATTGCCCGGGTTAGGGTAAATAGATACAGCCATGTTGGCATCTACTTCATCGTTCAAGCCTAATATTACACCCTCTTTAATTTCAAATTTATCAAACGCGCCCTCTACTATATTCGGGTTGCTGCCCGTCAGGTCGCTTACCTCTACTATAAAGCGCATATCGCTGCTAAGGGTAGTAAAATCGTTCAGCCTGAAGATACGCTCTGTCCACATATTGGCAGGGCCATTAGCCGGTGTTACGCTTTCAATTACCACGGTGCCGCTGCCGTTATTTATTTTAAAGGTCATATTATCATCGGGCGTGTTGGCGCTTTGCGAGCCATCGGTAAACCAGCGCAGGTAGCGCACATAGGGGTCGGTAAAGCCACTCAGGTCTATCGAGGGCGATA
>DATGXP010000101.1:0-1620 GCA_035298845.1 Chitinophagales bacterium | reverse complement strand
CAATAAACTTTTATATTTTTTGTGTTCAGCACACGCTCCTGCATAATTTTGCTGGCGCGCATCTCGTCGCGGCGCACTATCATATGTACCGTAGTGCAGAGTTTAGATAAGTAGATAGCCTCTTCGCAGGCTGTATCACCCGCGCCTACAATAGCTACCTCCTGGTTGCGGTAGAAAAAACCATCGCACACAGCACAGGCACTTACACCTGAACCATTCAGGCGTTTTTCGCTGGGCAGGCCCAGCCACTTAGCTTCGGCACCCGTAGCCAGAATAACAGCATCGGCTTCTACCAGTTTCTCTCCATCTATCCACACCTTTTTAGGCGAGGTGGTAAAATCAACTTTGGTAGCCATACCAAAGCGGATGTCGGTACCAAAGCGCTCGGCCTGGTTTTTAAAGTCTTCCATCATTTCGGGGCCAAGTATCCCTTTTGGGTAGCCGGGGTAATTTTCTACATCGGTGGTGTTAACCAATTGGCCGCCCTGCAGCAAGCCTGTATACATTACGGGTTTTAAACCTGCGCGCGCAGCATATATAGCCGCTGTGTAGCCCGCAGGGCCCGAACCAATAATTAAGCAGTTGAATTTTTCTACCAGTGTACTCATTTTATAAATTTTAAGCGGGGCGAAAATAATATTGTGGGGCAATAACGCACATGAGACAAATCAACAACTAACAATGATTAGCAATTAAAAGCATTACTGCGGTATCCGCACGCCGTAATACCGGGTGGCATAACCCGCCCAGATGCCCAGGCCGTTGCTGATGTTGCTCTTGATTTTTACCGGCGAAGAGAAAGGGCTATCGCCACCATCATTTTCGAGGGTGAAAAAGAAATCGTAAGTGCGGCTATCAATGTTGCTCCATTTTACAATTACGGTATCGCCCCGCCAGAAGTAAGAGTCGGTATTGATATCAAACTTGGCGTTAGGGGCCTGTCCGCGCTCGATGGGTAAGCCCAGGCTAAGGCCTACAAAAAGGCGGTCGTCGTATACGGTGCCACCAAAGGCTTTGTAGAATGGTTCATCGTTGCGCTTGGTCATAAACCGCACAAAGTTGCCAAAGGTATCGGGCACGGTTACATAGGCGTATACGGCCATCATACTATCGCGGTAGTCGGGGTTGGTATGTTCTTTCAGGCTTAATGAGTCTATACCAATAGCAGTAGGAATATAAGTGGTAGAGTTTACATGAATAGAGTCGTTCACATTTACAAACCCCGGCGCTTTAATATCCAGGTTGTAAGTAGTGCGCTCTTTACCCATAAAACTACACGTACCGGTAAGAAAGTAATTAGCTACATCGGGCACGGTGTAAATACACACGTTGGGTATTTGTGTAGAGTCCACCGCTGCAAAGCCAAGGGCATCCAACACCTGCTTAGCCTGGTCGGCAGGCAGGCCAAGGTTTTGCAGACATAGTTCTACCAACTCGGTTTGTGTGCCATCGCTACCGGTTACCTGCATGTTAGCGCCGTGCACAAAGTAATTGCCAATATTGTTGGGGTCTATAGCATCGAAAAATTTCTGGCTTTTGGTCAGTATTACAAAAGGCGGACGGTCGGTTTCTATGGTGCCTTCTACCACAACCTGCTTGGCGCCTTCAGGTATTTCTATA
>DATGXP010000100.1:0-3267 GCA_035298845.1 Chitinophagales bacterium | reverse complement strand
CGGACAACTACACGCTGGAGACGGGCTATGTAATTACGGTGCAACACCCCAACGACCTGATATCTATTTACAAGCATAACTCGAAGCTGTTAAAAAAGACAGGGGCTTTTGTAAAAGCAGGGGAGGTGATAGCTATAGTAGGAAGCACCGGGGAGTTATCTACCGGGCCGCATCTTCATTTTGAATTGTGGCACAATGGGCGCAGCCTGAACCCCAGAGATTATATTGCGTTTTAGGAGTACCATATTTAAAGGGTAGCCTGGCCGTATTTGTGTGCTTTTTACTTTTTTGGCTTGACCCAAAAGGTAACCTTTAACAATTACGCAAGCTTCTATTAACACGTAAAAGATGCTAAATTTTGGGTAATCAGGGCAGGAATGCATTTGCAAATGTCTGGTAATCAATTCATCTCATTATAATTAGGTTAAGAGGTTTTATCCTTTGGGTGTAAAGGCCTATATTGCCATGCAATTGCTTTTGTAACCCTTAAAATTTTGAAAGCATGTTTAACAAAAACAAAGCAGAAGAAGCCAACGCCGCGCTGCGCGTAATGAACCAACTTGGACAAGGAACTACCCTAAACGGTGACCTGAGTACTGAAGGTGATATACGTATAGATGGCAAGGTAAACGGTAACGTGACTAGCAAAGCCAAGGCGGTGGTAGGTGCCACAGGTGTAATAGATGGCAATATTTTTTGCCAGAACGCTTACATAGATGGCACCGTAAACGGAAACATAGAAGTAGGCGAATTACTCATATTGAGTAAAACAGCTCACGTATCGGGCGATATAAAGATTAAGAAACTGGTGGTAGAGGAAGGGGCTAAATTTAACGGTAAGTGCAGTATGGGTACTACTTTGTTAAGCCAAACCGCCCAAACGCCGGGTGCACAGCCTAAAACAGTAAGCTAATTTATGCTGCTCTGCGCGCAGGCGAAGAGTTGGTATGATAACTGATATAGCCAATGTGAAAGCATTGGCTATTCTATTTTATATATGAAACAGGAATTTGAAGAAGGCAAAAAGCAGGTAAATAATTACCTAAAGTACAGCGGCATAGGTTTCCAGATTGCCGGAGTTATAGGTGTGGGCGTAGCCATCGGCTACGGGCTGGATAAATGGCTGCATACACCCGGCCCTTATTTTACGGCGGGCTTTGCCCTGATATTTATAGTGCTGGCTATGTATGTGGCTTTTAAAGATTTTTTGAGAAAGCCGGAAGAGTAACCTCCTACCCTATCCCTGCTTCTGCATAAAAAATTACTTTCGTAACTAAATGACTGGTACGATGAAGAATTTTGGTGTTTTATCCCTGTTAATCTTAAGCATATTTACTACACACGCACAAGCGCCGCAGGGGGTTAACTACCAGGCGGTGGCCCGCAATGCCGGTGGCGATGAGATATTAAATGCGGCCATAGGCGTGCGTTTTAGCATACACGATGGCTCACAAACGGGCAATACTGTTTACCGCGAAAGCCATTCGGTAACCACCAATGCTTTTGGTTTGTTTAGCGTGGTAATAGGAGCGGGCACGGCTGATGTAGGTACTTTTAGCG
Organism: Chitinophagales bacterium; assembly: GCA_035298845.1. GTDB lineage: Bacteria > Bacteroidota > Bacteroidia > Chitinophagales > LD1 > Bog-950. The sequence continues at coordinate 1,707 of DATGXP010000100.1, read as the reverse complement.
GCATTAGCTGGGTAAGCGGCAACAAATATCTGGAAGTAGAGCTGGATGCCGGCAACGGTTATGTAACTATGGGCAATACCCAGCTGATGAGCGTGCCGTATGCTTTTTATGCAGGTGCATCTGCCAGTAGCGCTGGCCCCACGGGGCCTACCGGCCCGCAAGGTACCCAAGGTGTGCAGGGTGCACAGGGTCCTATTGGCATTACAGGCCCGCAGGGTATAGCAGGGCCACAGGGTGCACAAGGTAATGTAGGCCCATTGGGGCCTACCGGTAACCAGGGGGCACAGGGTATTACCGGAGCTACCGGACCAACCGGAGCTATAGGATTAACCGGGCCAACTGGTGTTGGGCTACAGGGTGTAACCGGACCTACCGGTGTGGCAGGCCCTGCCGGTGGCCCTACGGGCCCTACGGGCAGTACTGGACTAACAGGCGCTACCGGCCCCAGTGGTGGCCCTATAGGCCCCACAGGCAATACCGGAGCCACGGGCGCTACCGGCTTAACCGGCCCTACCGGGGCACAGGGGCCAACCGGCATACAGGGTATCACCGGTGCTCAAGGTCCTCAGGGATTGCAGGGGGCGCAGGGTATACAGGGCGTGCAGGGAACGCAGGGTGTGCAAGGTGTACAGGGCCCTACCGGCGCAGCAGGTAGTACCGGTGCTACTGGCCCGGCCGGTGTGGGTGGTATACTAAGCAATGGTGCTGTAGCGGGTAATACACCTTACTGGAACGGCACTACATGGGTGGTTAACAGCAGTAACATATATAACAATGGTGCTAACGTAGGCATAGGCTCTACCGTGCCGGGGCAGAAACTGGAAGTAAGTGGTAACATAGCTATACCTGCGGCTAACAGCTATATGTATACTACTGCTAAAACAAAGTATCTTTCATTGCCGGCATCGGCATTTAACCTGCAAAGTGTATTGCTGGTAAGTAACAATGGAATAACTTTGGGTGGTTACTCTACCGGCCAGGCGCGGTGGGTGCAGGGCGGCACTGCGGGTACAGATGCGTATTTGTTTGCCCCGCTTAACCTGCCGGATGGGGCGATAATGACTACAATGGATGTATATGCCTATGATGGTTCGGCGCTGGATGAAGTGGCAATGGAACTATATAGCCTGCAAAATGGAGGCGTGAACCCCGTAACTATTGGCAGCAGCACCGGCTCGGGGGTTGGTTTTGCCGGTGGCCCGGTTGTGCTGAATGATAGCAATATGAATATTACTATAGATAACGCGGGTTACTCCTACTACCTCCGTTTTAAAACAAAGGAGAGCACCAACCTGCTGCGAATAAACTCGGTGAAGATTACTTATACGGTTACTAAGGAGAATTAAAGCAGTTACTATATGACTGCTGCAGCAAAAATAAAAATGGCTTATTCTGCGTTTTTGTCAGGCGCAGCTATTGCCATCTGGCATGGGCTGTATAGTGCGCAATTTTTAGAATATGATGATAATTGGGGAAGCCTAATAACTATCTTTCTGCTATCATTAGTTGTAGTAGTAGCGTTAATAGCGATTGCTGTAAAGTGGCGTTATATTATTAAATTCTGCTTTTGGCAAACTGCACTATATCTGCTTATTGCGTCACCGGCCACCGTAGTATTTGTTACATTCAATTACCCGACAATCTTTCATACACATCTACAGCATTAATCTGCGTAATTGACGCGAAGCGCTACTTAGGAATAGTAAA
>DATGXP010000099.1:0-4421 GCA_035298845.1 Chitinophagales bacterium | reverse complement strand
TGTAAAACTTTTCGGGCTTAAGGTTGAAGAAGTAAGGGGTTTCTCCGCGTGATGAATCGTTGGCAATAATCAGGTCGCCTTCGGTGGTGCTTTCGCTGCGCAGCGATAGGTTAACGGCTGCACCGCTAATAGGCTGGCCGGTAGCTTCATCTATTACACGTCCTTTAACTGCCAGAAAAAAGCGGCGGTCGTATTTGTAGCTAAAAATATCGTAGCAGCAAGTAGTGCCACGCACCGAAAAAATACCGGGACGGTTAGATACAAGGTAACCTTCTTCGCTGTTTTTAGCATAGCGGAAGTAGTTATCATCGCAAGCGCTGTTGAACGGTGCACCTAAGTTTTCGGCTGTATTGTTGAACTTTCCGCTGGCATCTGCCTGCGATTTAAAAATATCGGTACCGCCCATATTGATAAAGCCGTTGCTGCTATAGTATAGCGTATTGGTTTTAGAATCGAAAAATGGTGTCAGTTCATCGCGGTCGCTGTTTACTTTAATGCCGGGGTTACGTGGCGCGCCAAACTCGCCTGTCTTTTTATTCAACTGGCTTACCCATATGTCGTAGCCACCTTTGCCCCCTTCGCGGTTAGAAACAAAATACAGCGTTTCAATGCCGTTTGTTTTGGCGTAGTACGGTTGTGTATTGCTCGATTTAGGCGCATTAATTTCAGGGCCCAGCACCTTGCCTTTGCCCCATTCCAAATCTTTCATCTCGCTCATGTATATCTGGCACACAGGTGTAAGCAACCCATCGCAAATGGTATAGAACATCTTGTTTCCATCCTCACTGAACGATGGGTTAGAGATGTGCTTGCCCTCTTCATCAAAAGTTTTAACCTGCGTTTTAGCGCTGTAGGTTTCGCCATTTACGTTAGCGGTAAATAGTTTTACCTGCGCATCGGCTTTGTTGCTATCGGCCCTATCGGGGCGCATGGATAATACGGTATCGCTATTGATACTTGCAAAGTAGAGCACATCGTTGCGCAGGGCCGGTGCCATATCAGCATAATTGCTGTTTACCTCTTTACCTATGTGGTGAATTTTTACAAACGGGTCTGGCTTGGCTTCTTTAATAGCGAAGTTACAGCCATCGCTTTCTATGCGCGCCCACTTCTTCATTTTTACCGCATCGGCCTCTTTATATATTTTTATAAAGCGCTTAAACATTGGGATAGCCTCGCTGTACTTGCCCTGCATTTTGGTAGTAAGGGCGGCAAAGTATAAGGCGCGGGTGTTGCTTAATGAGTCGGCATCGTAACAACGCTGAAAGTAAGTGGCTGCATTTTCGTAATCGCGGGCGAGGAAGTAAGTTTGCGCCAGGTTAAAAAGAATAGACTTCTCGTCGGGCGAGTTCTCCAGTATTTTCAAATACAAATCGGTAGCGGCAAATATGCTGCCCTCGTTAAAAGCAGCTTCGGCCTGTTTCATGTATTTCTTCTTATTGTATTTACCTGCGCCATCTGCAGCACCGGCTACATTGGCCACGCATAGCATACAGGCTATAGCCACCAAAGTATAAGTGGCCTTACTGCTAACTGTGTTCGAAACTAATTTGTATATATTTTTCATTCTTGGGTTCTGGGGCAATTGGGTTATCTAATTCAAAACCTACATCATAGGGCAAGGCACCAATATTGGGGTGCTTAGGTTGCTTCGCTTAAAGCAGCCCTGGTATATAATGGCTAACTCGAAACCGCCGCGGCTACCGGTAGCCCCTTTCAGGCTGCTGGTATTAATATCGTAAGCAAACAAAAACTTAGTGTTGAACACCTGCACCCCGGCGTTTATTACAGCAGCATCGGTGCCGGTAATGCGGTACCAGCCGCCAATGCTTGGCACTACCAATGTTTTCGCTGTTTGAATATGGTATTCGAAACCGGTACCCACGTTGGCCTCCATAGCCTTGTTTTGATACTGGAATATAAAATTAGGTGTGATGTAGAAATTCTTTACGGGACGGATGCGCAGTCCCTCGTGAACAGTAAAGCGCATAGGTAGCTTTACGCTCTTATCGCCAAGGAAAGTTTCTTTAGGCTGCACCAGGTGGTAAACAGTGAAGCCGGTCATCATACCTATTACATCGTTAAATGCACTTTGGTGCAACAGACCAGCCTGCATATCGAAATATCCCTTAGGCTTTACAAAGTTCTCACCATTGTTCTGGCTTAGGTTAAAGTCTTGTGAAGAGGCATCGAACTGCGCGGGGAAAGCCAGCTGCTGCCATTGCAGGCTTTTAACGGTATAGCCCAGCTGAATACCCAGGCCAAGAAAGTGACGGTGGCTCTTGCCCAGTCCCTTATGAAAGGCTGCCGAAAGCATGGCACTGCTCATGGTTAGTTTGCTATCGCCACTCTTGTCGCCTACAAACATAGCGCCTACGCCAAAAATATCGTTAGGCAGCTTGTTTTGCAGCAGCTTCATATCGAAGGATGCCGAGTAGGTGTTGTACGGGGTGGATATGCTTCGCCACTGGTTGCGGTAAATGCCGGCAGCCCTATAGCTACAATCTGTAACACCGGTTAGTGCCGGGTTAAGGTTGAGGGGGCTGGCATAAAACATACTAAAGTGGATATCCTGGGCGCTTAACCGCATGGTAGCACTAACAACGGTAAAGACAATAAATAGGCGTATAAGTATCTTCAATCGGTAGGTTTTAATAATTGCATTAAAAATAGGAAAAATCATCACGCCAAGGAAAGTGAAAAGGAATTATTTATTTTCGGGCTACAAATTTACGTTCAGCACATGAAGACTATCCTTTTGTTTTTTGCCATGGCGGCCATCCTGTTTTCGGTTAACTCGTGCAAAAACTGCACTGTATGCCACAACTACCCTGCTGCCCATGTAGAGTTATGCAAAAAGGATTTTGCCAGCGACGACTCGTATAACTCTGCCTTCCGCTCGTATGAGGGTATGGGGTATGAGTGTGATTAAAGGCCGGCCCCTAAATCCCGACCACCTCGTCTCGCTTCGCGAGCCACTTCCCGAATCAAGTTCGGGACAGGCTCTCCTTAAATGCCGCTGTGTTACAGCGAAGGAGGAGAGTTTAACAACACCAACGCAGTAACAGCCAATACAAAATGTGTTTCCACATGGGCACATAGAAAGGCAAAATGCAACCTATCTATCTGCTGAACAAAACACAGTTTTTTTGCGAAGCGCAAAATATGTCAACCCAAAACACAACTAACCAGCTGATTATCAGGAAAGTAAAATTTTAGGTGTCAACCCAAAATTTGAGAATGTGTCAACCTAGGGAGTATGTATTATATTAATATAAATTATTATTTTAATACACAAAGGCACGAGCGGATGCTCGCGCCAGAGCAGCCAAAAAAAAGAGCAACCTCTTTCGAGATTGCTCTTTATATTTTTTAAGGCCGCCGGCGTGAGCCAACGACCTGAAAGTTAATACTAGTAACGGTAAGCTTCTGGCTTGTAAGGGCCGGTCTTTTTAACGCCGATGTAGTTGGCTTGCTTGTCGTTAAGTTCTTCTAACTCAACACCGATTTTTTCAAGGTGCAGTTTAGCTACCATTTCATCCAGGTGCTTAGGCAATGTGTAAACGCGGTTTTCGTAGCGTTCTGCATGTTGCCATAATTCTAACTGGGCAAGTGTTTGGTTGGTGAACGAGTTGCTCATTACAAACGAAGGGTGGCCTGTAGCGCAACCTAAGTTAACCAAGCGACCTTCGGCAAGAACGATAATATCTTTACCATCTACAGTATACTTATCTACCTGTGGCTTGATAACATCTTTAGTAGTGCCATAGTTAGTGTTCAACCATGCCATATCAATTTCGTTATCGAAGTGGCCGATGTTGCACACAACAGCATTGTGTTTCATAGCACGGAAGTGCTTATCCTGTATAATATCGCAGTTACCGGTAGCAGTTACGATGATGTCAGCCTCGGCAATAGCAGTATCCATCTTCTTAACTTCGTAGCCTTCCATAGCTGCCTGTAGAGCGCAGATAGGGTCGATTTCGGTTACAATAACACGCACACCTGCGTTGCTTAATGAATCGGCAGAACCTTTACCTACATCGCCGAAACCAGCTACAACAGCTACTTTACCAGCCATCATAAGGTCAGTTGCACGGCGGATAGCATCTACCAAGCTTTCGCGGCAGCCGTATTTGTTATCAAATTTAGATTTGGTAACAGAATCGTTGATGTTGATAGCAGGCAATAAAAGCGAGCCATTCTTTTCTCTCTCGTATAAACGGTGAACACCGGTAGTAGTCTCTTCAGATATACCACGGATGCCTTGAACCAATTCAGGGTATTTATCAAATACCATGTTGGTAAGGTCGCCACCATCATCTAATATCATGTTCAAAGCCTTGCCGCCTTCGAAAGCGAACAGGGTTTGCTCGATACACCAGTTAAATTCTTCTTCGTTCATACCTTTCCAGGCAAAA
>DATGXP010000098.1:0-2004 GCA_035298845.1 Chitinophagales bacterium | reverse complement strand
AACTGAGGTGTATTAACCTTAGGGGTAGTAGGCCCAAACACGGCAATGGTAGAGGGGAAGAAAAGTTTTTTCACCTGGTTTTCGACACATACATCCAGCACATTTCGCAGGCCTTTCATGTTGATACGCCATGCCATTTCGGGGTTCTTTTCGCCGGTAGCCGAAAGTATAGCTGCGAGGTGGTAAACCTGGTTAACATTAAAACGTTTTACCACATCGGCCAGGCCGTTTTTATATAGCACATCCAACCGGATAAACTCCCCGCCTTCTTTTAACTCCGGCGAACCATCTTTAAGGTCGGAGGCAATAACATTTTTATAAATCTTACGGAGAGCTAAAACCAGTTCTGTTCCTATTTGTCCCCCTGCACCGGTAACCAGTATCGTGTCGTTTTGCATAATTACAGATATACTATTGAGCGTTGTTGTGAGAACCAAAAGTAAAAAGTTTGCGTTTCTAACATTTGCTAATTTACCACAGGTGTATGAGCACATTAACACATTTTCCTATTTTCGGGCGCAATAAACCAATTACATGCAAAAACGAATTTTGCCCCATGTAGCCGCCGTGCTCACATTTGCCTTACTTACCATTATATATTTCTACCCCTACTATAAAGGTATGACACTGGGCGCCCACGATACCACCCAATGGAATGCCATGGCACAAGAGACAATAGCCTGGAAAGAAAAGACCGGTGAGCAAGCCCTATGGACCAACAGTATGTTTGGCGGTATGCCTACCTTTCAAATATCGGTACTATACCCCGGCAACTGGGTTAACTATATACCCAAGGTGTTTCAGGCGGTTTTTCCCGAGGCCTCGGTATTGCTTTTTTTCATGTTTACAGGTTTCTATATTCTTTTGCTCTGTTTTGGTATAAACAATTGGCTGGCGTTGGCCGGTGCACTGGCGTATGGGCTGGCATCGTTTAACCTAATAAGCATTGAGGCCGGACATAACACCAAAGTAATGGCTATGGCGCTGATGGCCCCGGCTATAGGGGGTATGGTGCTGGCCTACCGTGGCAAAATATTAATGGGTGCTGCAGTTACAGCCCTGTTTCTTTCATTAAATATTGATGCCAACCACTTTCAGATAACCTATTACCTGTTGCTTACTATGGGTATGCTGGGCATTTACTTTTTGGTGGAAGCGGTTATTCAAAAAACGTTGCCAAATTTTGGAAAGGCGACGCTTGCGCTGATACTTGTTTCGGGTTTAGCTTTTGTGCCTAACGTAGCTAACCTGTGGAGCACCTGGGAATATGGCAAGCAAACTATGCGCGGCGGTGGTAGCCAACTGGCAGAAAAAAAAGCTACTAATAAAGGTGGTGGCCTTGATATAGATTATGCTACCCGCTGGAGCGAAGGTGCCAGCGATTTTGAATTTCTATCGATACTAATACCGAACATAAAAGGTGGAGCTTCGGGCAGTGAGCTATCGACCAATTCGGCTTCTTACAAAGCATTGAGCGGAAACGGTATACAGTCGGCTGATAACATAGTTAAGCGCATGCCTACCTACTGGGGCGACCAGCCATTTACATCGGGGCCGGTTTATTTAGGAGCCGCTATATTTTTCCTTTTTGTATTAGGGTTAATGGTAGTGCGTTCACCTATTAAATGGGCGTTACTGGCCATTTCTATTTTCTTCCTGTTGCTATCGTTTGGGCATAACACGCCATTCTTCGAATTGTGCTTTAACCTGCTGCCGGTATTCAATAAATTCCGTACGCCTACCATGGCACTGGCAGTATTGCAGATAACCTTTCCGCTATTAGCCCTGCTGGCCATTAATGAAATAGTGACCGGTAAAGTAGCAGGTGAGGAACTAAAAAAGAAGCTATTTATAGCCGGTGGTGTAACAGCCGGTATCATTCTGATTTTTGGCTTATTTGGCATAGGTGCTGATTACAGCAGCAAAGGCGACCTGGAACTTGCCAAGCAGTTTCCAGAGTGGCTAATGAAGGCGCTGAAAGAAGACCGTGCGAGCATGTTGCGC
>DATGXP010000097.1:0-3307 GCA_035298845.1 Chitinophagales bacterium | reverse complement strand
GGCTGTAATAGAGGCTGAGGCTGTAGCAGTGCAGTTACCTGCACCTGTTACAGTAACAGTATAAGTACCCGCACCCAGGTTATTTTTAACCTGCGCATTGCCACCACCACTCCATGCATATGTAAAAGGCCCGGTGCCGGTAGGATTAGCTATAGCCGTACCATTGCTGGCTCCGCAATTGGCATTTATACTGGTGATTTGTACCGCAGGTGCTGTAGATGCAGCTACCGATACAGTAGAGGTAGCCGAGCAGTTGGCATCGCTAACTGTAACTGTATATGTACCTGCCGCAAGGTTATTTAAAGTGGCATTGCTACCGCCACCGGCCCAGGCATATTGAAATGGTGAGCTGCAACCGGCCGCTATTACAGTAGCCGTTCCATCATTGGCGGTACAGCCTTTAGGTGTAGATGATGTTACTACAGTAAAAGCACATTCGTTTGAGTTTGGCAACAGAGCTGAAATCTCAACATCATCTATAAAGTAATACAGGTAAGGGTTCTGCACAAAGCCACCACAGTTTACCGGGGTTAAAGTGGTATTGGCATCGTTCTTAAAATTACCAATGGTAAAAAACGTTTCGCCGCCTACAGCAGTGTATATCCATTTAACCTCGGTCCACCCCAGTGTATCTACTATAGGAGGGCCGCAATAATTTAACTGCGGGGTAACCGGCATAAGCTGCGTTACACAGGCATCGTGCGAATAATAAGTGTTAGAAAAGTATACACCAAAATCATCGGTGGCGCCCATTACTTCATCGGGCATAGACATATAAAAACGCACTACGTATTTCTGACCGGCAGTTAATGGCTGCGAAAGTTTACCTTCTATATACTCGCGGTAGTTACTTCCCATCAATGCACAGCCAAGCGCACCCTCTGCCAATATAATACCGGCGTGGTGCGTACCTGTACGCGATGCCTGAAAACCCAGCAAAGCATTAGGGCTGTTGGCGCCTCCAATTTGCGACGCACAGCCTGCATATAAATCGGATGTAGTACAGTTAGTCTGCCCGCTGTTACCCTCGCCCCAATCGGTAGCCAGGCCAAATTCGCTAATGCCGGCAGGGCAGGCATTGTTATTAGTAATTTCAAAACTCGGGTTTAGCACCAGGTTTTGTCCATATCCGGCAACAGATATGGCCAGCAATAGTACCAGTGCAACTGATTGAAGTAGATTTTTTCTCATTGGAGGTATTTGGATTACAGTTTCCAAATGTAATTTTTCTGTCCAAAATATGAACTACCGGTTAAGTTTAATTGCCGTGTTTGTAAAATGACGCAGTCAAAATCAATCTGCCGATTATTAATAATTGGAGGATTGCAGACACTTTAGCAAGGTCATAGGGTATACAAGTTTCTTAACCTTGGCTTAAAACTTTCCTTATACATTTGTATTCATGCACCGCTTGTCTACACGAAACCTCACCATACTCATTTCTTTATTACTGGCCACCGTAATAAGTGGTATCGACATTTACTTTGAAGCAAGCCTGAAACACTTTGTAGTCATTTTCACATCTGTGTTTGTGCTTTCGGCCCTGCTGATGTATTACGTGGTAGATATTTACCTGCGCAACCGTATTAAGCTGGTTTACAAAATTATTCACCAGTTTAAGCTGAGCAAAAGCCTGAAAGAATCGATAGGCGACACCCTTGGCGATGACCCATTATCGGAGATGGAAACGCAGGTAAAGGATTATGTGTTGCACAACAGCCGCGAGCTGGAGGCCCTGCGCAAGCTTGAACAGTTTCGTAAAGAGTTCCTCGGTAACTTATCGCATGAGCTCAAAACCCCTCTGTTCAATATACAGGGGTATGTGCACACCCTGTTAGAAGGCGCCATGGACGACCCTAAGTTTGCACGGCAGTTTCTGGAGCGCACCTCTAAAAGTATAGAGCGCCTGAGCAACCTCGTAGATGACCTGGACGCTATCAGCAGGCTGGAGCGGGGCGAGGAATCGATACATAAAGAATCCTTTGATATCCATCAGTTAGTGCGCGATGTGTTCGACTCGATGGACCTGAAAGCCCAGCAAAAGAAATTTAACCTTAGCATTAAAAAGGAAAGCGATAAGCCATTTTATGTAAACGCCGATAAAGAAAAAATACGGCAGGTAATTACCAACCTGGTAGTAAATGCCATTAAGTATGGCAACGAAAACGGACAGGTAGTAGCCAGTTTTTACGATATGGACGAAAATATACTTACCGAGATAACCGACAATGGCATAGGTATACCCGAGGAGCACCTGCCACGCCTGTTCGAACGATTTTACAGGGTAGATAAACACCGCAGCCGCGAGCAGGGCGGCACAGGTTTGGGTCTGGCCATAGTAAAACACGTAATAGAAGCCCACCAGCAAACCATTAATGTGCGTAGCACGGTAGGTGTAGGTACTACCTTTGCGTTTACACTCCAGAAATCGAACGAAAGGTAATAGCCGGTATATTGACAGCTATAGGGGTACCCTTAGCTGGTTTTATTGTTAATTGATAATTGGTAGTTTTTGTATTCCGATTATATTTGCCGCTCTCAAAGCCCGGATGGCGAAATTGGTAGACGCACTACTTTGAGGTGGTAGCGCCCGTAAGGGTGTGCGAGTTCGAATCTCGCTTCGGGCACTTCTAAAAAAACCGGAAAGTCTGACCAGGATTTCCGGTTTTTTTATGCCTTTTTTCGCCACTAATAATTCCAAATCAATTTGATTCAACCCCTCCGCAAAATAAATTTTCAAAAAAAGTTTGTAAAATATACCGATTGGTATATTTTCGTACCGTCAAAGTGAATCAAAGGTATGACCAAGGCAGAAAAGACAAGGCAATTCATAATAGAGCAAACAGCACCTATCTTCAACATGAAGGGCTATAGTGGCACTAGTATGAGCGACCTTACCGAGGCTACCGGTTTAACCAAAGGCAGCATTTACGGCAACTTTGAAAATAAAGATGAAGTAGCCCTGGCCGCCTTTGACCATAACCTGCGCCAGGTAAGCGCTGTGCTGAAAGCTGAACTGGATAAGCAAACCAGCGCACGCGATAGGTTACTTGTCTTCCCGCGGGTGTACAGAGGTTTTCTTTCAGCCCCTTTTCCTACAGGTGGTTGCCCTATACTTAATACGGCAGTAGAGGCAGATGATACACATCCGCAATTGAAACAGAAAGCGGCTGAAGCCATCACCTCCTGGAAACGCGCTACTGTAAAAATTATAAACGGTGGAATAGCCGCTAAAGAGTTTAAAGCAGGTTGCGATGCCGAGCAAGCGGCGCTCACAATTATTTCAGGTATTGAAGGTGCCATAATG